>CAYVTV010000175.1:0-9313 GCA_964454295.1 uncultured Bacteroidaceae bacterium | reverse complement strand
GCTCTTGACGTTTTCTTATCAAGCACATGCGAAAATATTGAGTTTTCTTTCAGACTGATTATTTTATCTCGTTTTTATTTACTGAAAGAGAGTCAAAGATTTCTCTGATTTACAATGCATTGATATGTGAATTGTTGATCTGAAAAAATCTGCGATTAAATTAATGAAAATCTGCGAGAAATCATGTGATGTTTAACTACCGGAAATTCCTTATAAGTTTTCTGTCACTGATAAGCGAATAACAGCGCGGGAAATATCATTATCTGAACCAAGTTTTTATTTCAGGAAGGTATTAACTATATTTAAACCATATTTAATTCAGTCAATAGTTCGTTAAATTTTAAAAACGCAAAGGCGCAATATATTGATTATTAACAACATAAATAACTTATAACTAAATTAATAAGATCTTCATTTTCAGCACAATATTAAAACATAAAGAATATATTGAAGGGGGGATTTAATATTAACTGATGTTAACCATACAATTTAAAGGATATACAATATGGAACGCAGAAATTTTTTACGGAATATTACCACCGGTAGCCTTGCATTATCCGGATTTACAGGAACTATTCTTGCTTCAGGCAGCAATGGAGCATTATCGAATGCAAAACAGTTCAGATTAAAATATGCACCCGGACTGGGAATGTTTAAGGAGCATGCCGGTGATGATCCTGTTGACCAGATCAGGTTTATTCACGACCAGGGATTCCGGGCGGTTTTTGATAACGGGCTCATGAACAAGGAGCCTGCCATGCAGGAGAAGATTGCCGGTGAACTGGCCAGGAGAGGCATGGACCTTGGTCCATTTGTTTTATATGCTGATTTCAGTGTTATGTCGATGGTTACCCGCGATCCGGAGATGATGGACATGCTTAAGAAGAAGATGAAAGAGGGCCTTGAGGTTCAAAAACGCACCAATGCAAAAACTGCATTGGTAGTACCTGGCCGGTACGACCAGAGGCTTGCATGGGATTACCAGACTGCCAATGTAATTGACAGCATGCGTATGTGTTGCGATATTGTCGGTACTTCAGGTCTGGTACTTGTTATGGAACCATTAAATGCTCTGGCCAACCATCCCGGATTGTTCCTGACTACAATTCCCCAGGCATTTATGATATGTAAAGCTGTAAACCATTCTTCCTGCAGGATTGTGAACGACCTGTATCACCAGCAGATCACCGAAGGAAATCTCATTCCCAATATTGATCTGGCATGGGATTATATTGCTGCGTTTCATATCGGTGATAATCCGGGAAGGAGGGAGCCTACAACGGGTGAGATCAACTATCTCAATGTTTTCAGACATATTCATAGTAAAGAGTATGAGGGTGTTTTATGTATGGAACATGGAAAGAGCAAAACCGGTAAGGAGGGCGAGCGTGCAGTAATTGAAGCGTACAGAAAAGTAGATGCATTTTCGGTATAATACTTGTTTTATTATCAAAATAACTTTTTTTCCCAAATCCTTGGATTTTATAAGTATTATGTTTTATTTTGTGCTCGATTATTAACCATATCAAGAATTTACTTAAGAAATGACAAATTTCAGCAGATATTTCCGGTTTTATTTTTTTTACTTTTACTTCCGTGTGAAGTAATAGCCGGGACCAGTGTGCTGATAATATAACTGTAAACTTATTTAAGACCCCGGCGAAAACCGGGGTTTTTTGTTTTATAAATGGAAACTATATATGGAAGAGTCATTACCGCAGGAAACGCTTAGAATTGCTATTCAGGGAGGCTTTGGTGCTTTTCATGAGATTGCCGCCACTCACTATTTCAATAATGATAACATTGAGATCATTCCGAGGAATACCTTTAAAGATCTGATGAAATCACTAAAAGAAAGGAAGGCTGAGTATGGAATTATGGCCATTGAGAACTCCATTGCAGGCAGCATACTGCCGAATTACAGTTTGATAAAGGACTCTCCAATGCATATTGTTGGTGAGATTTATCTCAGGATCAAGCAGAATCTGGTCGCTCTCCCCGGTCAGAAGATAGAGAATATTCATGAGGTACATTCTCATCCAATGGCTATTTTGCAGTGCCAGGAGTTTTTTGATCAATATCCATGGATAAAACTGATCGAGAGTCTTGATACTGCAATAAGCGCCAGGGAGATAAGTGAAAATAAGATAGAAGGAACAGGGGCCATTGCCAGTAATATGGCTGCAAAAAAATATAATCTTGAAATCATGGCTGAAGGTATAGAAACCAATAATATGAACTACACCCGTTTTCTGATTTTAAAGGAAAATGGTTCCCGGCCGGATATTTCCAAAGTAAATAAATCGTCCATTCATTTTGCGCTTGCACACCGGACGGGTTCGCTATCCAAGATTCTGTCCATTCTGTCCTATTATGATATAAACCTTACAAAAATCCAGTCATTACCCATAATGGGTAAGGATTGGGAATATCAGTTCTATATTGATGTAATTTTCAGTGATTACGAATGGTATAAAAAATCTCTGGTAGCTATTGAACCCTTTACAAGTGATCTGGGGGTTCTTGGAGAATATGAAAAAGGCATTTCAGTTATGGATTAATAAAATTAGAATAATGGGAATAAAACTTGATCTTGAACCTATCACATTTGGCAGTGATGATTTAAAAAGGCCTGTTATAATAGCCGGTCCGTGCAGTGCCGAGACAGAGGAGCAGGTTATGGAAACTGCCCGGGAACTATCGGCATTGGGAGTGAAAATTTTCAGGGCAGGTATCTGGAAACCCCGTACCCGCCCCAATGCATTTGAAGGTGTGGGCAATGAAGGGTTGCGGTGGTTACGGAGGGTTAAGGAAGAGACCGGCATGCTGACAACCACAGAGGTTGCAAATGTGAAACATGTGTATGAAGCGCTGAAAAACGGTATAGACATTCTGTGGATAGGTGCACGCACTTCTGCCAATCCCTTTGCTGTTCAGGATATTGCCGATGCACTGAGGGGTGTGGATATGACCATTATGGTGAAAAATCCCGTGAATCCCGATGTGGATTTATGGGTCGGGGCACTTGAAAGGTTGAATAACAGTGGGATAAAGAAACTGCTTGCTATTCACAGGGGTTTCTCCGCATTTGAAACCAATCTTTACAGGAACGATCCCCAATGGCAGATACCTATTGAACTCCGGAGAAGGATCCCCGATCTGAAGATCATCACTGATCCTTCACATATATGCGGAAACAGGCAGCTTCTTTTTGATGTCTCACAAAAAGCTATGGACCTTGACTTTGACGGTCTGATCATTGAAACCCACATTCAGCCTGATAAAGCGTTGAGTGATGCAAAACAACAGATCACTCCGGCCGAACTTGGAGCAATGCTGAAGAAGATCGTGCTGCGCGAACCGGATCCTAACGGAGCATCTAACATGACTCTCGCTGAGTTGCGTGAACAGATCGACAAGCTGGATGATAAGATTATCCAGGCGTTTGAAAAAAGAATGAAAATATCAGAGGAAATCGGGAAGTTTAAAAAAGAGCAGAATATTACCATCTTACAGACAAAGCGCTGGGATGATCTTCTGAATACAAGAATTGCTTTGGGAACAAGGAAGGGACTGAGTGAGGAGTTCATCCTGAAGGTTTTTCAGGCTATTCATCAGGAGTCTATTAATCATCAGAATCTGATCATGAATAAATAAAGAAATATTGAAAATTACAGACTTACACAGTAAACAAGGAATAAGCCGGATAATTACCGGGGAAAGCATGAAAAATGCAGACAGGTATATTCCTGATCTAAAAACTGTGATCCTGGCCGATGAAAAAGTAATTAGCCTGTACAGGGATCAGTTCCCATCATTTCCAGTTATTTCCATTTCTTCCGGTGAGCAGTCAAAATCACTGTCTATGGTATCGGATTTGTACCGCCGGTTGCTGGAATCTGAAGTTGACAGGAAACATTTCATTCTTGGCATAGGGGGAGGAATAACAACAGACATTACCGGGTTTGTTGCATCAACATACCTGCGGGGGCTTCCTTTTGGCTTTGTATCCACCACCCTGCTGGGACAGGTGGATGCTGCCATTGGAGGTAAAAATGGTGTTAACCTTGATGGTTTTAAAAACATTGTAGGGGTAATAAAACAGCCTGAATATGTGATCTGCGACATTCAGTCTCTGAGAACGCTGGAAAAAAGGGAATTTATCAACGGATGGGCGGAGGTGGTTAAATATGCTGCCATTACCAGGCCTGACTTTTATGATTACCTTGATAATAACCTGGAAGACGGATTGAATTTCAATGTGGAGATTCTGGATGAGATTGTATATCAATCTGTTCAATCAAAAGTGGCTATTGTGGAGAAGGATGAATTTGAGTCAGGAGACAGGAAATTATTGAACTTCGGGCACACTTTTGCCCACGGGCTGGAAAAATTATATAAAATACCGCACGGGGAGGCGGTTTCTGCAGGCATGGTTATGGCCTCCAGAGTTTCGGTTAATATGGGATTATTGAAACCACAGGAAGAGGAGAAACTAACCGGGTTACTGTCCCGTTGCGGCCTGCCTGTAAATGTTCCCTTTGATCGCGGGTCTCTTGAAGAAGTCATGAGAAAGGATAAAAAAAGAGCGGGGGATGATATCCAGTTGGTACTGCTGGAGAAGATTGGCAAAGCAGTTGTGAAAAAAGTGCCGGTCAGTGAATTTAAATCCATCATATATGATTTGCATTAGTCTGGGCAACCTTGATTTTCATGAAGCCTTAAAAATAGCTGAAAAGGCAGCCATGATTGAAGTTCGCGGGGATCTGCTATCCTGGACCCGTGAAGAATATGCGATGGTCTTATCGTCGTCGCAGAAATCGGTTTTTACTTACAGGTTGTCTGAAATTATACCGGAGACTGAGGTTCTTGGAATGTACAAATTCGCTGTTGATAACGGAGCGGATTATATCGATACGGAAATGGATGCTTCCCCTGAATTTCTGAAAACCATTAAACAGTACATTAAAAATTCAAAAACGGAACTGATCCTTTCCTATCATAATTTCGATATCACTCCTTCTGTCGCTGAAATGAAAGTAATAACGGATCAGTGTGTTAACATGGGAGCAGATGTGGTTAAGATAGCCACTATGGTGAATGAATACCAGGATGCGGCAGGATTACTTTCATTATACAGGGAACCAGGAAGGAAAGTAATTGTGGGAATGGGTGATAAGGGGAAGATAGTACGTATTGCGTCGGTATTTCTTGGATCGGAGTTTACCTTTGCGGCACCGCACAAAGGGGGATTAACAGCTCCGGGTCAGTTAAGCGTTGATGAGATGGAACAGATTATAACTTTAATAAAACCTATATGAATTCATTTGGAAGGATATTCAGGATTTCCATTTTTGGAGAATCTCATGGTCTTTCGGCAGGTATCCTTATCGATGGAGTTCCTGCCGGTCTTCCGCTTTGTGATGAGGATTTTGAAAAAGATAATGAACGTAGACGTAGCGGTGCAAAGGGTACCACCCCAAGGAAAGAGGCTGATAAAGTTAAGATCCTCAGCGGGGTATTCAATGGAACGACTACCGGAGCACCTGTACTTCTGCTTTTTGAGAACACGAATACAAGGTCTTCCGATTACTCGAAATTCACCGCTATACCGCGTCCGGGTCACGCTGATTTTACCTCCTCGGTTAAATTTGGAGGCTTTAATGATTACAGGGGAGGGGGGCATTTTTCCGGAAGGCTTACCCTTGGAATAGTTGCCGCCGGTGTGATAGCAAAGAAGTTACTTAATAATATTACGATCAATGCTTCACTCATTGAGGCCGGGGGAATGAAGGATATTGAGGGCGCTGTAAATACTGCACTTCAGGAAGGAGATTCCATTGGCGGGATCATAGAATGCAGGGTTAGTGGGTTACCGGCAGGGCTGGGAGAACCATTCTTTGATTCTGTTGAGTCGTTGATCAGTCACATTATTTTCGCCATACCTGCTATTAAAGGGATTGAATTTGGTTCGGGATTTTCTGCCGCCGGGATGAAAGGTTCTGAACATAACGACAATATTATTTCCCCCGAAGGGAAAACGGAAACCAATCATGCAGGTGGAATAAACGGTGGACTCACAAATGGTAACGAGTTGATATTTAAAATAGCCGTAAAACCTACCAGCAGTATCTCCGGAACGCAGAGGACGATTAATATGCAGACCAAAGAAATGACTGACCTGCAGGTTGAAGGAAGGCATGACACTTGTATAGCGTTAAGAGTGCCTGTTGTTGCTGAAGCAGCTACAGCAATCGTTCTCGCTGACCTAATGTTGCTTGAGAATAAGATTCAACGAATAATTAAATGAACATAAAATCCTGATATATGAGAATTGCCATTATTGGAGCCGGAAATATGGGCTCATGGCTTGTTGAAGCCCTGTGCCTTGAACATGAAGTGGGAGTGTATGACACCGACAGAAACAGGTTAAAATATTTTTTCAACTCCCGGAAGTTTCTCTATCTCGAAGATCTTTTTGAGTACGAGCCTGATGTGCTGATAAATGCAGTGAGCCTTGAAAATACAGTGAGTGTTTTTGAGGAAGTTGTTCCTTTCCTGCCGGAAAATTGTATTATTTCTGATATTACTTCGGTGAAAAACGGACTTCTTAAATACTATCAGAACTGCGGAAAAAGGTTTGTATCCACACATCCTATGTTCGGTCCTACTTTTGCAAATATTAAAAACCTTAAAAATGAGCATGCGATTATTATTAAGGAATCGGATGAGGAGGGTAAGAGCTTTTTCAGGGAGTTTTATTCATCATTACAACTGAACATTCACGAATATACCTTCCGTGAGCATGATGAAACCATAGCCTATTCACTTTCCATCCCATTTTCATCCACACTGGTTTTCGGATCGTGCATGAGGGAACAGAAAGCTCCGGGCACTACCTTCCGGAAACATTTCGAGATTGCCAAAGGTCTGATGTCGGAGAATGATTACCTGCTGGCCGAAATACTTCTTAATCCTTTCAGCCTGGAACAGATTGAAAAAATATATCAGAGTCTGGGTAATCTGCTGGTTATGATAAGGGGTAAAGACAAGGAAGGGCTGAAGATGTTTTTCGGTGAAGTGAGGAAAAATATAGGAGTTAATTAATAAAGCGGATTTCGAGTACCCTGCTTGTCTCCGGGCTGATTTTAAAACGGTTATCTATTCTTTTACCGATGATCCAGGCAATCTTATTTCCTGAAACCAGGAGCCATGTATTTTCTTTTTCAGGAAGCGAAACCTTGTTGTTGATGAAGAAGTCGCTCAATTTCTTCATATTATTCATCCCCAATGGCATGAAATAATCTCCTGTCTCCCATCTTCTTATCATCAGGGGAAATTCAAGTGTGTCAAGGTCAAGCCATGCAATATAAGGATCATCAGGAATACCGGACCTGTCAAAATCAGTAAGGATGGAAAGTTCCAGCTGGACAGGTTCAGTGATATCCTGTGAGGGATCTTCAATATAAAAACGTTTTGCTGTAATCTCTTTCAGGGGATGGATGATGAGTTTATCCCTGTCTTTAACGAGGCGGTGGGTTGGACTGAAGAATTGCCTTCCGGGAGGAGAATCAAGGTTTTTACTTATATCTTTGACAACCGGAGCTGAAAAATCGAAATCAACCAGTAGTTCAAAGAGCCAGGTAAATATGGGATCAAATTTTTTAATTTCGTTAATAGATATCCATGCAAATTCTTTTCCTTTGACAACAATCTCTTTCTTAGTTCTTTCCAGGGAGTTGAGATATATTTCTTCAATTTCCCTTAATCTGCTTATGTTATTCCACATTGTATCAACAAAACCCTGATTAAGTTCCCTGAATGCAGGGATTATGAAATGTCTGATTTTGTTTCTGGCATATTTTGTCTGTGAATTTGAGATATCTTCCCGCCAGGACAGGTTGTTTGATTTGGCATACTTTTCAATGTCTTCCCTTTCAAGAAAAAGTAAAGGCCTTATGATTCTGCCTGATTTCGCTGATATTCCTGACAAGCCCCTGATACCTGTTCCCCTGGAGAGATTAATAAAGAAAGTTTCCACCACATCATTCTTATTATGTGCAGTGGCAATATAATCATAATGAAGCTTATTCCTGAGGTCTTCGAACCAGTCGTATCTAAGCTCCCTGGCCGCCATCTGGATGGATATTCTGTTATTTTCCGCATATTCTTCCGTGTTAAAGGAAACAGAATAGAAGGGGATATTATTTTTTTCGGCGAGTTCCTGCACGAAAGTCTCATCCAGGTCGGAGTCTTCTTCCCGAAGTTTGAAGTTGCAATGGGCAATGGCGCACGAATAGCCTGAAAGAATAAAGAGATTGAGCATTACGACTGAATCAATACCTCCGCTTACTGCCACTATGACTTTATGATCGCGGTTAAGCAGTTTATTATCGAGGATATATGATTGAAAGAGGTTGAGCACGGTTTTTTTTTGCTCTAATTTAGGAAAAAATGTTATGGGAAGGGAGATTCTTAATGAAAAATTCTAAGTTAGCCCTGATCGTTATTCAAAGCCCTAATCGTTATTCAATTAATACAAGCGGGATAATAATTAAGTGGAAAGATTTAATTTTTTCATACCTTCGTTGGTGAAAACAGATCTGTTATAAGACCTGTGCTTAAAAGCCTTTTGATTTATGGATGAATCTCTCAGGGTAAAAAAAGCGAAAAACGTAACGCTGACAGGGTTTGCTGTGAATCTGCTGCTTACCACAGCCAAACTCGCTGCCGGGATTTACGGCAGAAGTTCAGCCATGCTGGCCGACGGCGTGCATTCCCTGTCGGATTTTGTGACCGATATAATTGTTCTTACTTTCCTTGATATTTCCGGAAAAGAGAGGGACAGGGATCATTCATACGGGCATGGTAAGTTTGAAACATTTGCCACCTTACTGATCAGCCTGACACTTGTTGCAGTGGGTTTTGGGATACTGGTCAACGGTTTTCAAAAGATCATTCAGTCTGTTAAGGGGGAAGTAATTGCTCAGCCCGGGATGATTGCTTTTTATGCGGCGATCGTTTCCATTGTAAGCAAGGAAGTTTTATTCTGGTACACCATAACCATCGGGAAAAGGATAAGCAGTAAGGCAGTGATTGCCAACGGCTGGCACCATCGCACTGATGCTTTGTCTTCCATCGGGACAGCTGCGGGTATTTCGGGTGCGATTTTTCTGGGGGAATCATGGAGGATACTTGATCCTGTTGCAGGGATCATTTTAAGTGTTTTTATCCTGATCACTGCATGGAAGCTGATCAGACCCAGTGCGGCGGAACTGCTTGAAAGGTCCCTGCCGGAGAGTACTGAAGAGGA
>CAYVTV010000174.1:0-9322 GCA_964454295.1 uncultured Bacteroidaceae bacterium | reverse complement strand
ACCTATGGTGTAAATGATGGTGATATTTTTGAAGTGGAACGGGTGAGACATTCTCATCAGGTATAAAATTTTAACGTATTTTTGTTCATCTTAATAATATCAGACTACAGTGAAAGAACGTATATTAATTCTTGATTTTGGCTCACAGTATACTCAGCTCATTGCGAGGAGAGTACGTGAGATGAATGTTTATTGCGAAATATATCCTTTTAATAAATACCCTGCTCCTGATGAATCGGTCAAAGGGATAATTCTGTCCGGAAGTCCGTTCTCTGTAAGGGATAAAAATGCACCGGTTCCTGATATATCTGATTTGCGAGGGAAGGTACCCATTCTCGGAATATGTTATGGAGCCCAGTTTCTTGCCCATTATTCAGGAGGTGAGGTGCTTCAGTCTCAAACCCGTGAATACGGCAGGGCAAGGCTTCATTATATTAACAGGGAGAGTCCGGTGTTCCATAATATCAGTATAGATACCCCGGTCTGGATGTCACATGGTGATGCTATTGTTAAACTTCCTCCCCATTCTGAGATATTATGCAGCACTGCTGACATCAAAATCGGAGCATTTGCTTTTAAAAACGAAGATACTTACGGCCTTCAGTTTCATCCGGAGGTTTATCATACAACAGAGGGTTCATTGATATTTAAAAACTTTATCATTGATATATGTAAATGTTCTCAGTCATGGACTCCTGAATCATTCATAGAAGTCACAATTAAAGAATTAAAGGAAAAGATCGGGAATGAAAAAGTTGTTCTTGGTCTCTCCGGGGGTGTTGATTCCTCCGTTACTGCCATTCTTTTAAACAGGGCCATTCATGATCATCTTACCTGTATATTTGTGAATAACGGTCTTCTGAGAAAGGATGAATATCAGAACGTTCTTGATTTTTATCATACGATAGGACTTAAAGTGAATGGTGTAGATGCATCCGCCAGATTCCTTGATGGGCTGAAAGGGATTACTGATCCGGAAATGAAAAGAAAAAGTATAGGACATACTTTTATTGAGGTTTTCGAGGAGGAAGCAAATAAAATTAAAGATGTTAAATGGTTAGGGCAGGGTACTATTTATCCGGATATAATTGAATCAGTTGCAGTTAACGGACCTTCTGCAAAAATTAAATCACATCATAATGTAGGAGGGCTTCCTGATATTATGAAGCTTAATGTTGTTGAACCTTTACAGCTTCTTTTCAAGGATGAGGTCAGAAAAGTAGGGAAAGCACTGGGTTTGCCCGAGGAGCTTCTGCAGCGGCATCCTTTTCCCGGACCCGGATTGGCTGTAAGGATACTGGGAGAGGTTACAGGTGAAAAGGTTGGCATTCTTCAGGAAGCTGATAATATATATATAAATGCACTCAGGGAATATGGATTATATAACAGTGTCTGGCAGGCTGCAGCCATTCTTCTCCCTGTACAGTCAGTCGGAGTAATGGGAGATGAACGTACCTATGAAAATGTAGTGGCACTGAGAGCAGTGGGTTCAACCGATGGCATGACAGCAGACTGGTCACATTTGCCATTTGAGTTTCTGGGTAGAGTATCTAATGATATCATTAACAAAGTTAAGGGTATAAACCGGGTTGTATACGATATAAGCTCAAAACCGCCTGCTACTATCGAATGGGAATAAAACAGTATTTGATTAGATAGTAGTGATATTCCATCAAGACCACCTGCTTATTACTGTATATTATATCATATTTCTTTGTAATCATAAAGGTGTTGATCATGGTTCTGTCCCATTTTGTACATACTGGCCTGTTTTTTGAAGCCGGTAAAGAAATAACTAAATATTTATTGTGATGGTAAAGAGAATTTTCAGTCTATTTTTAACAATATTTGTGTTACAGGTATCATCCATCGCACAAATTACCGAACAAACCCTCAAGTTTGGCGAGGTATTTGATAAAATATCCCGTTTTTATGTTGATACCATTAATGAGGAGAGCCTGATAGAAAAGGTTATTATTGATCTGTTACATCAGCTTGATCCACATTCAGCCTATTTGTCGAAAGAGGAGGTTAAAGCAATGCAGGAACCGCTCGATGGCAGCTTTGAAGGAATAGGAGTGTCTTTTAATATTCTTTATGATACTATATATATTATTAGTCCAATTACCGGTGGTCCTTCGGAAAAGGTCGGCATTAAAGCCGGTGACAGGATCTTGAAAATTAATGGAGAAAATGTTGCCGGAATCGGGATAACGAACCTTGATGTTCAGAAAAAACTGAAGGGACCAAAAGGAACCAAGGTAAATGTTTCCATCTACAGGAGAAATTCTGCCGACCTACTTGAATTTGTAATAACCCGTGACCAGATACCAATATACAGTATTGATGCAACCTATATGATCAATGATAATACAGGCTACATAAAGCTTTCAAGATTCTCGGGTACTACCATGAATGAATTTATGGATGCCATAAGTAAATTAAAAAGACTGAATATGCAGAATCTGATCCTCGATCTGAGTGGAAACGGTGGCGGTTATCTGAGAGTGGCTGTTGACCTTGCTGATCAGTTCGTAGAAGGCAGGAAAATGATCGTATATACTGAGGGCATGCAAAATCCCAGGAGAAATTATATGTCAACGGATAAAGGAGAAATGAAAAATGGCCGCCTTGTTGTTATGATCGATGAAAGTTCTGCTTCAGCCAGTGAGATAGTGGCAGGAGCTTTACAGGACTGGGACAGGTCTGTAATTATAGGCCGGAGATCATTTGGGAAGGGTCTTGTTCAGCAGCCATTCATGCTTACTGACGGATCATTGATACGTCTCACTGTTGCCAAATATTATACTCCAACAGGCAGATTAATTCAAAAATCGTATGAGGAAGGGTATGAAAATTATGCCAAAGAACTTGTATCCAGATATAATAACGGTGAACTTTCACGGGAAGATTCCGGTATTTTCCCTGATTCGTTAAAATACAGGACACTGACAAAGAACCGTGTGGTTTTTGGAGGTGGAGGAATAATGCCGGATTACTTTGTACCTATAGATACTACTTATTATTCCGACTACTACCGGGCACTTATTAGTAAAGGTATTATGAACCGGTTCATTCTTAGTTATGTGGATGATCATCGTAATCAACTGAAAAAGAGTTATCCCGAATTTAAGTTATTTTATGATTCTTATAATCCTTCGGAAGAAATGATGCAGCAATTAATTACTTATGCTGCAGATGAAGGGATAGAATATAATGATGCTGATTTCATCAGAAGCAGAAGTATGATTGAAATCCTCCTCAAGGCATATATAGCAAGAGATATCTGGGAGACTTCAGAATTCTACCAGATAATTAATAAATCAGATCCCATATTCAACCGGGCTGTAGAAATAATCAGCAGTTCCACTTTGTATGATAAAAAGCTTCAGGCTTATACAGAAGACTAAAGTAGATAAATGCTGGGCAATTGGTTATCAGACAATTATATTGAAGTACTTGGCGCAATATCAGGGCTCATCTATCTGTATTTTTCCATACGGCAGATTATCTGGCTTTGGCCCTTAGGGATCATTACCTCATTATTATACATATATGTATTCCATGCTACAAAATTTTATGCCGATATGGGTCTCCAGGTTTATTACTTCTTCATCAGCTTTTATGGATGGTACAACTGGATATACGGGAAAAAAGGGAATAAGAAACTTTCGGTTCAAAATGCAGGTGTGAGGTTGCTATTGCTCTTAACAGTCATTACGGGTCTATTTACGGTAATTATTGCCAATTTTCTGATCAGATATACTGATTCAACCTTACCCTGGTGGGATGCTTTTACCACTGCTGCAAGCATTCCGGCAACATGGATGCTTGCACGGAAGATCATCGAGAACTGGTTGTTCTGGATCATTATTGATGCAGTTTCTATCGGATTATATATCTATAAAGGATTATACCCAACGGTGATCTTATTTACCGTTTATACCTCTCTGGCATTTGCAGGCTATTTTAAGTGGAGGGAAGAACTGTTATGAATCTGACGATGCCGGTTAATATTGTTATCACCGGACCTGAATCAACAGGGAAAACCGAATTGGCAAAATATCTCGCTGACAGGTATGATGGGTTTCTTATCCCTGAGTACGCAAGAGAATATATTGAAAACCTTTCCCGGCCATATACATACACCGATGTTGAAAAGATCGCTGAGAAACAAATCAGGCAACAGGAATTATCCCTGAATCAGGAGAAAAAAATTGTGTTTTTTGATACATGGCTGGTCATAACAAAAATATGGTTTCTCGAAGTGTTTGGAGAACACCCCTCCTGGGTTGACCATAAACTAAAAAGCATCAGCATTGACCTTTATTTGCTTTGTGCTCCGGACATCCCGTGGATTCCGGACCGGGTGAGGGAAAACGGGGGAGAACGAAGAGATTATCTTTTTTCCAGATACATTATGGAGATTGAGAACCTTGATGTACGTTATCAAATAATCAGCGGTTCAGGAATGTCAAGATTCAAACGGGCAGTGGAATTAATAAATAAACATCTTGAAATGTTATGAGTAAATATAAGTTCATTGCAACTACATTATATGGGCTGGAGGATGTCCTGAAGGCTGAGATTGAAGCGTGCGGTGCGGAAGATATCAGGATACTGAACAGAGCTGTTGAATTTTCAGGAAGTATTGCTATAATGTATAAATTGAATCTTTCCCTGCGAACCGCATTACGAATATTAATGCATTTGAAATCTTTCAGAGTTGAAAATGAGGATCAGCTTTATCGGGAATTAATGAAGATTGAATGGGAATCGCTGTTTAATGTTCATTCATCTATTGCTGTAACACCGGTGATTAATTCACAGCTTTTCAGACACAGCAGATATCTGGCACAGAAAGTTAAAGATGCCATTGCCGACAGGTTCAGAAGAGCAACCGGAAGCCGGCCTTCTGTTAATCTGAAGGATCCGGATATAATTGTGAATATTCATATAGATAATACTAAGGCTGATATAAGTCTGGATAGTTCTGGCGCACCGCTATTTAAAAGAGGATACCGCACAGTGGCTCACCAGGCCTCATTAAATGAAGTGCTGGCTGCCGGCATGATTAAGCTGGCAGGATGGAATCATAAGGATATTTGCCTGTATGATCCAATGTGTGGTGCAGGAACAATAGCCATTGAGGCGGCAATGGCAGGCAGTGATATATATCCGGGGTATTTCAGAAAATCGTATGCTTTTTTTAACTGGAGTAATTACGATGAAAACTTATTCATTGCTGTTAAAAACCGTCTCTCTCATCAGGGTTTAAAACAGTGTTCCGTGTATGCATCTGATATTTCCCCTGAAGCAATCCGCATGACACGATCAAATATTGAAAAGGCAGGTTTGAAAGACGTGATCCGACTTAATACAGTTGATTTTTTTGATTCCTTACCCCCTGAAAGTAACGGATTGATAATTATGAATCCACCCTATGGAGAAAGAATTCCGAAAAGTGATATAAACCAGTTATACAAAAAGATTGGTGACACACTGAAGATGAGATATGCCGGATATGAGTCCTGGGTAATTTCCCCCAACTTCGAAGCATTAAAATATATCGGACTTCACCCTGATAAAAAGATCTCGCTTATGAATGGTGATCTGAAATGCCGATATCAAAAATTTGCAATTTATGAGGGCAGTAGAAAAAGAAAATTATAAAAATCAGAAAATATGCAACCATTAGCAGAAAACTTTCGTCAGATATTTTGTGTGTTCCTCGTCGGATAATACGGTTTTTATTCTAAATATTATGATCTTTACCAAAAAATGTAAATCTTATTTGAATAAGTTTCAATTTAATTTTATTTTGCACTATATTTAGACCTGCAAAGAAAAACTTGTTTTTTAATGAAAATAAGCTGTTGGTAAAGAAACTTTTTTTTTAAATTTGCTGGTCAAAGAAAAAGGCGATATTAACTATCTCTTCATCGAAAAATAAAGCTTCAATGAGCTTTGATATTAACGAGTATTATAATAAACTAAATGGCGGAGATGTGCTTCTGGCTTATAAGGGTAGCGTTACCAGCGATCTTATCAGTAATGTACTTGAAGTAGTTGAAGCCAAGTTGGATGACTTTAGTGAAGGTTCAAAAGTACGCAAGAAAGTTTACAACGTTCTTGTGGAAAGTTTACAGAACCTTTTTCATCATGTGGAAGAACTTCCACAGGAGATGCATGATAAATTTGACCCTAAATTCGCAGTGCTTGTGGTTTCAAGGGTTGATAATAATGTGTATAAAATAACAACCGGTAATTTTGTAAACTCGGGTAAGATTAAAATTTTAAAAGATAAAATTGATAAAATCAATTCTTTGTCAAGTGATGAGTTGAAAGATATGTACAAGTTTATACTTAATCATCAGAAACTTTCTGCCAAAGGAGGAGGCGGTCTGGGACTTGTTGACATAGCCAGAAAAACCGGAAGTAAACTTGATTATAGTTTTGAAAATTACAATAACGATTATTATTTTTTTAACCTTGAAGTCATAGTATCTTAATAACAAAACAACTAAAAGATTTAAGTATGGAACCGATTTCAATTGAAGGAACTGCAAAAACTCCAACTGTCAAATTTGACGCACAGACCGGTATTATGGAGATTAAAGGACGCTCAATTCCCGAAAACTCCATTGAATTCTATAAACCCCTTGTGGATTGGCTCGATGAATATGGAAAAAGCGCGAAAGACCTGACACAGGTTAACATCCAACTGGAGTATTTTAATACAAGTTCATCAAAATGTATTCTTGATGTATTCAAGAAGTTAGAAGCCATTCATAAAGGCAGTAACGAAGTTATCATCAACTGGTACTATGAAGAAGATGACGAAGATATGCTTGAAGCAGGAGAGGATTATGAATCCATCATCAGAGTTCCGTTTAAGATGATAGAGATTGTTGAATAGATATATCTGCTACATTTTTAAAATATTCACCGCTGTATATTTATTATATAGCGGTTTTTTTGTTTCAATTTAACGAACTATGGCATTTAAAAACCTTCAGAAATTAAATTTGTTCATAATAGCAAGGTTTTCTTTCCGCTCTGCCCTGATGATAAAATCAAACCTGTTCAGGTCAAGGCACAGATCAAAATCAGTGGACGGCGCAAAATCCTGTTTGTCCTCTTCAAAAAACCTTTTACCACTGGTGTGGCGAATGATCTCTTTCATTCCGGTGAAGTCATTCTTTATTCCAGTGAGTTCATTCCTTATATATTCAGCACAGTAAGTATCCTCTTCCACCGGATATAAGGAGGCATAGCCCATACATACCAATGATACTGTTTCCGGCTGCTTTGCTTTAATATATCGCACTATGGCACCCGCATTTACGAAGCTGCCGGTTAATATTTCATTTGAATATATAGCATTTACCAACCCCTGAGTCCCTGAACTTGTAGTATGAACCAGGGTCCTACCCGAAAAGTCGGCTGACAAAATATGGGAAGGGGAGTTCCCGTAGTCAAAGCCCGGCATGATCATCTCGTTTCGTTCCCCCAGCAGGATATAGTCCGGATTTTTTTCTTTTAATAAATATGCCATGTCCAGATCTCCAACAGCTATAATCTCTCCGGCACCGTTATTAAAGGCATAACATTCAAGTGAGAATGCCCTGAAAACATCAATAATTATGGTTAATCCCACGGCTTTTAATGCCCCTTCCTTTAGATGGTATATATTTATCTCCATAATTTCTTCCGTTTAAAACTGCAAATATACACAAACCCATTTTGTTCTCTTTAAATAATTTTTAGAAGTGCCCTTTATTAGAATATTTTTTAATTCAGTAGTAATATTTAAGTGCATGGAGATCAATATTTAATTATTTTTACATTAAATAATATTCAGGATATGATAAAAGAGATTAAAAAGTTTTATCGTGAACAGATACTAAATCCATATGTGGATGCTGATTCCGGTTACAGATTTTTCCTGATCAGGCAGATCAGAATCATTATTCTGGCTTTCAGGGGTTTTATTGAAGATAGGGTAAGCATGCGTGCTTCCGCTCTTACTTTTTATACATTATTGTCAGTTGTGCCTATTGCCGCTATGGCTTTTGGAGTTGCCAAAGGGTTTGGATTTGAGAGTAAAATGAGAGATTTCATCATTGACAATTTTAAAGGGCAGGAGGACGTAATGAATTACATTATTGAACTTTCGGAGAAAGTTCTTCATAATGTGGAAGGAGGATTACTGGCCGGTATAGGATTGATAATTCTGGTATGGTCCGTAATGCAGGTATTAACCAATATTGAGAATTCATTTAATGCTATCTGGCAGATCAAACACCCCAGACCGTTTTTAAGGAAACTGAGTGATTACCTGGCGATGATGCTTATTGCACCTTTCCTTATAATTCTTTCAAGCAGTGTGATGGTTTATATCTCCACAAAAATCCAGGCAGTTAATAATAGTTATGAAGTAATAAGCGTTCTCACCCCATTAGTTGAGCGCATTATTTCATTAGTACCTTATATGCTGGTATGGCTCTTATTTACTGTAGTGTACATAATTATGCCCAATACTAAAGTACATTTTAAATATGCACTAATAGCCGGAATTCTTGCCGGAACTTTATTCCAGATTACTCAATGGGCATACATACATTTTCAGGTCGGTGTTTCCCGTTACAGCGCTTTATACGGCACATTTGCCGCTTTACCTCTGTTTCTTGTATGGTTACAGATAAGCTGGCTGATTGTTTTACTGGGAGCAGAAATTTCTTTTGCCTATCAGAATGTTGAGAAATATGAGTTTGAATCAGGATCATTAAACCTCAGTAACCATTATAAAAGACTGCTCTCATTATATGTTGCATATAGCATTATTAAAAACTTCCAGGAAGGAAATGAACCAATGACAAGTTCTCAAATCTCAAAGAAACTTGGAATTCCGATACGACTTATTCGTGATATTATTTTTTCACTTGTAAATGCGAAAGTTCTTATTGAAACTGTTACCGAAAGTCCACGGGAAAATGGTTATCTTCCTGCAGTGGATATAAATAAAATGGATATAAAATTTGTTATTGACCGTCTGGATCATATCGGGAGTGATCATTTTATGGTCAGGGAATCTCCTGTATTTGAAAAGTTATCGGATATGCATGAAAAAATATTTAAGACATTGAAAAAGTCAAATCATAATGTTTTATTGAAAGATATTTAAGTACGTGACAAGGATGTACGGTACTAAAAATCTATATTTCCTCAACCTGCTTGTTGTCAATGCTGTAAGGAATAATCGGATTACATTAACTTCCAATTATTTCAATCTTTCTTTAAGAAATATTACGCATCTTTT
>CAYVTV010000173.1:0-9412 GCA_964454295.1 uncultured Bacteroidaceae bacterium | reverse complement strand
AAATTATACTCCGGGGTAACCCTTTCACCTATTTCAGGACTCATTACTCTGATCCCCTGATCCCTTTCTTTTCCCTATTCAACGCTCATCTTTCGCAACAGCTTCAGATGACAGGTGGCAGAGCCAGGTTTTACAACTTGCAAAGATTTTGGTGATATATAAAAAATAGTTATTCTATTATCAACCAAGCCAGACCTGTCCGGCTTTTTTTGCCGGACAGAGTCGAAGAAGGCAGCAATAAAACCAATTGTTTTCCCTATTGATACTTTTTTCTCTAACCACTTATCCACTCATCCACCCAACCACTCAATCACCCGATCCCGTGATCCCGTGATATCGTGATCCCTCAAAAGGCAATGACACAGCTTTGCCCTAAGGTCACTATAACCACGTAACCACGTAACCACTCAACCACTTCCCCCTACCTGACCATTCCCGGATTAACCTTCGGACTCACCACCGGCGCCCTCACCGGTGCAGGAGCTTTCACGGGTTGCCGTAACTGCCCTTCCCCCTTTTTCAGTCCCCCTATTTTATTTACCACATTCACCGGAGAGGTACATGACGCACACTTGTCAATAAATACACTGTAGCCCAGGTTCTGGTCTTTATAAGAATAGCTGACCATCTCGAAGGGATGTTTCCTGTTTTTTGCAGGATTTATTACGTCACCGGGTGAGGAATACTCATACACGGTATTCCACTGACCGGTTTCTGCAATGGCTGAACCAGGGTAACCTGCAAGAGGCTTGAGCTCAACTGTC
The DNA here is from genome assembly GCA_964454295.1 of uncultured Bacteroidaceae bacterium. Taxonomy (GTDB): domain Bacteria; phylum Bacteroidota; class Bacteroidia; order Bacteroidales; genus CAYVTV01. The sequence continues at coordinate 8,648 of CAYVTV010000173.1, read as the reverse complement.
TTGTCAAACCATAATTTTGCCCTTTTCGCATCCGGGAATTCGGGGACAGCCTGAATCCCGGTGATGGAACCGTGAGGGACATCAGAGCCTTTAAGAAGCCTTACATGGCCGGAAGGGCTATTTGTACCCCTCAGAGCACTCACAATGACAAAACTGTTCTGTGCGGCAATGTTTTCATTCCGCACACCGGCGGAAAAGACTAACTGATCGTGTTCAATGGCAGAAACCAGCAGACCTTCTGTTTCAATCCAGTCGGATTCCACAACAAAACCTTCCACTTCAATGCGGGCTTTCACCTTCTGTCCCGGGAAAAAATCCATCCCTCCGACATTGAACATCCCTAAGGGATTATTTACAACTCCCCTGTTTGGCCGGGGTTTTTCAGGTTCGCGCGTTATGGTGCCCCTTCCCGCCTGTGTTGTAGCCGGCTGAACAGATCTTGTGACGTCTGTGACAAACTCGATGGGGCCTTTATACACGGTAAGACTGTTTTTAAAATCTGTCATTTTAGCGGCCATCTGCTGAGGTTGAAGCATTCCCTTTAAAGCGGATGCAGGGGATGATTGCAGCATGCCTGTAACATTTGCCGGTATTTGTCCCTGCGACTGCCTGCCTGCCAGCTTTGCCCATTCACTGCGTGCGCCTGCAACACAACCTGAAGCTTCCCCGGAATAATAATCGGCGGTATAAAGGTTTATGGTCTTAAATGGGATAGTAGCCGAAACAGGTGAGCTTGCCGAACTTACACCGGGTAGCCTGACCATCACCTGGTCGCCTTTCTTCAGGTCAACGCCGGTAACAAGAAATATCCCTTTTTCATTGGCTTGGGCAGTATATGCATTGCTTTGATTGTTAGGATGTTTTACCATAACCGTAAGCATCCCGTTATAGGGGATCGTATCTTTTTTCCCCGGCACGTTGGCATTATCGGAAACAGTATGAATTTCCCCGGCAACATAATCCCCATAAGCACACGCTTCGTGTATTATCATGCTGTATCCCTTGTAATCCGGTTGCTGCATTTTCCAAAGAGAATAGTATTTATCAGCAAGAGTAAATCTTTTTGAGACTACTTTGCCGCCCGATTTTATTCTGAAGCCTATGTCGGCAGACAGTGTATTGCCGTCGGTTTCAACCGTTCCTTCCATTCCCCCGGTAACATATACATCGAGTGCATCATAGCTTTTTATTTTAAGATTGGCGGTGCAGTGCATTCCACCGAAGGCTTTCATCTCAGCCTGGACACCATAGTTAATCTCACACCAGTGGTTTACCTCGGATATATTATGCAGGCTGGTTGGTATATACCAGAAAGTGCCACCTCTGGCTCCCAGGGAAAGATCAATACCCTGGTTAATCTCAAAGGCGAGGGTAACTTCCCCTTCCATACTTATAAGGAGGAAGAGGCCTATTTCACATTTGCCAAGATCGCCTGCTTTTATTTCTGTTCCCCAGAGAGGGGTTTTAATTTCCTTGTTGGCCCTTACCGTTGTGTAAACCTTAAGGTCAACCTGTTCAGTGGTTTTGAATACAAGCCGGTAGCCGCCGTTTTTAGAGTATTTCCCTTCCACGCGGGGATTTGTCAGGATGATCTGCCCTTTTAAGGTTGCTGACAGCGACCCGTCACTTACCGAGTCCAGCATGAAGCTAACGCTGTCGAACTGCAGGTTTACTGCATACTGTTCATTTTTACCGGTGGAAGCTGCCACTGCACCTTCTACCAGCGACACCGTGTTTGCCAGAGTGAGCCGCACTTCCTGCTGAGGGATGTCTATATCTTCAAAAACGGCAGACAACCCGGGGCGAAGTATCATCATCTGGTTCTCATTGAGGGTTTCAGTCTGGAAAACAAGATCACTCGCGGGATCAACGTAAATGGTATCAGGATGGGGAATAAAGATGTTTTTGCCGGAGACATCCAGGATGCCGTCCTGTTTCATCATCATCTGATTTTTTTCAGCAGGGGAGAGGGCTTTGACATTCCCTTTGTATCTGTAGCTGACCCCGGTGAATTCACCCGGCTTTTCTCCGCGTGAAGCCGCTCTCAGTGCCACCGGATGGGAGGATCTGATTGCCGGTGCAATTTCTTTAACAGAAACGATGCCTTCTGTTCTGACAGGATCGGGTATATTGCGATGCTGGCCGGAAACAGATAAAGAGGTTCCCGTCAGGATAATGACGGCTGAACATAAAAGGAATAGATTTTTCATAAGTCTTGGATTGAATAAACTGATAAGCATATTTGAACGTGGACTTCATCAATGGTCGAATGAAAGAATATTCTTTTTTTATTGTTTTTATTTTAATAGTTCTGTGATCTCTTCTCTAACCAGATCAAGGAAACCTGATTTAACAGCCGTGTTTTTGGAAATAATCAGGCTATCATTGAGTAGAAATATTTTGTGAAGTCGTATACAGCTTTGCAAAGGTAGCTCTTTACCATTAACGTAATCGGCTTTGTTAACAGACAACGAGAGACTGTCTTTATGTATTTTGGAAGTGATCTGAACCATCAGGTAATCACCGGTAATGTTTACTTTATTGTTGGAAATTATCAGGGCCGGTCTTTTCTTTGTATTGGATAAATCCGAAAATGGGAAACGGATAATTACTATGTCAGCTTTTTTAAACCGCATAATTTACAGAACTTCGTCCCACCTGTTATCTTCATCAGAGAGCCAATCTTCTGCCAGGCTTTTTTCAGATAAAAGCATTGTCTCACCGGTGCTGTCTTCTTCAGTTATATTTTCTTTAGACTTAGATTTTTTTTCTTTTATCTGGATATCAGCAAACCTACTTTTCACGTGGTTGATGAAAGCAAGGTATTTATTGTCTGGTATATTTAGAACTACTTGTTTCATAACTCTGTAGCATTTTTTAATAATTTAACGAACTATTGTTTACAAAAATACACCTTTTTTAACTATTTCAACATTCATTTCATAATAGATTCCCATGCCCGGCTATTATACTTTCTCAATTGTTAAAATGCAACCTTCAGCCTGAAAAACACATTCCTTCCCGGTTCAAACCTTATAAATCCCCTGTTGGTAGCCAGGTGGTTCACGTAGGCGCGGTCGGTAATATTCTCCACCCCCGCAGTGAATGTCAGTTTCAGGAATGCGAACTGCAGGGGTTCGGTGAATGCCACGAGGTCGTATCGGGAATATCCTTTTGTTATAGTTTCCCCGTCGGCTGTTTTATTCTGATCTGCTGTCATATTAGCTGAGAATTCTGCCCCGAACCATTTTGGGAGTTTGTATCTTAATCCTGTCCTGCTGTTCAGGGGAGGGATCATAGGAAGATCCTTGTCGTTTTTTGTATCTGTTCCCCTTACATAGGCTACAGATCCGAAAAGGACAAGGGTTTTATAGAAATTATACTGGGTACTCATATCGAATCCGTAGAGCATGGCTTTATCCACATTGGAGTTTATCAGTGCCGGAAGGGTCACTGAACTGTCGGGGAAGGCGATCAGGGGAAAGCTTGCTTCTCCGGGCATTTCAACAATGAGGTTTGTCATGACATTCAGGAAAGTGTTGGCGGTGAGGTGAAAATTATCCTTCCATATTTTGGCTCCCATATCAAAGAAGTAGCCATGTTCCGGCTTCAGTTCGGGTTCCCCGAGTCTGACAGTGGCTCCGAGGTCAATGTATTTAAACCTCTCATCGAGGGAAGGCGACCGGAAAGCTCTGGAAGCGGTTAGCGTAAGGTCGGCATCTGTTGTGAGACTGTACAGCAAACCTATATCGGTGCTCCATGAGAGATCCGTAACATTTCCTGCGGTGAAGGTAAGCCGCTGGTTGGGAGGATTGTCGTTTCTTGTGCCATTAACAATACGGTATAAGGGATCTGTCACTTCTTCATTTTTAACATGGATAAGGTCAACACGGCCCCCAAGGGTCAGTTTTACCCTGTCGTTTAAAAACCGCGTCTCATCCTGGATAAACATGCCGGCACTTCGGTACCATGATTCGGGTATGGGAATTTCACCCACCACGATATTATTTACCGCGATCACATTTCCCTCGCCATCGAGCACAGGCTGATTAACCCTTTTTTCCCTCTCTGTCCTCAGGTGCCGCTGCCACAGGTCAACTCCCCCGATTATCAGGTGGTTGCGTTCCGGGTTCCATGCCGTCTGGAACTGTATTCCGTCGGTTGTGTGATAGCCTGAAGGATGTGTGGAAGCGATGGCATTGGGCTTCAGTTCCACTTCCCTGAGGATATACTGGTGGAAGTACTTTATTTTAATATCAGTAAGGATTTTATTATGGTTATTGATCTCATACGTTGCTGAAAACATATCTCTCATTTCCCTGGGGTATCTGGCAGTGGCTGTTGTGGGAAATGCCTTTCCCCCGGGTATTCCGACATCTTTGGCAAAGAAACGCTGGTAATTTAGTTTCAGTTCATGGTTGAGCAGGGGTTTGACACCCAGTTTTGCGGTGACATTATTATCGGTGAATTGAGAGTTGGGAAGTTCGCCCTCCGGTGTATTGGTGTTCCCTGCATCGCGGTATGTTCCTGACAGGTGGAGGTTCCACGCTTTGCTTCCCATGCTGAGAGAGGCATTGGTGGCATTCATATTGTTCATGGTATGGTATGATCCGGTTGCACTTCCCTCTGTAAAGAAAGTATCATTATACCTGCTTTCTTCCGTGATAATATTCACCACGCCTCCCATTGCGCCTGTGCCGTAGAGGGATGATGCCGCACCCTTGATGACTTCAATACGTTCAATATCATGCACATCGATCATAGCCAGTCCGGCTGCTATATCTGTTGATGTTTCTATTCTGTTGCCGTCGACCAGGGTAACTATCCTGTTCTCAGTCAGTCCCCTGATATTTATAGTTGTTCCCCAGATGCCGTCCCTGGCAAGGTTCAGTCCGGGTTCGTGCTGAATGATATCCGACATGGTGAGGGCTGTCATCTTATCCATGTTTGTGCCGGTAATAACAGCCAGGGGCAGGGAAACATCCCGTAATAGCCGGTCGCGGCGGAGAGCTGTAACAGTGATCTCGCCTACAGGCACAGGGGCGGGGGCAAGGCTGAAAGTGAATGTTGCAGTTTCATTTCCGGCGAGGTCAATGTTTTCTTCATGCACACGGAAGCCGACGAAAGACAGTACGATGGATATCTGTTTGGAAGACAGATCCGTAAAAGAAAAGCTGCCTTCTTTACCGGTCATTCCTTGTTTAATAAGCATTCCTGTTACGGAATCGTAAATAGTAATATGTGTTCCGGGAAGTGTTTCGCCTGTGGAAAGATTTGTTACTTTTCCCCTGAAGGACCAGGGCTGCGCAAAAACTGTAAAGCCGGCAAAGACCAGCAGAAAGATACTACAGATCTGTTTCATGATTTTTGTCCTTGTTTTTAATTAATACCGATTTGATTTCAATGCCGTTTAACCTGCCGATACGGCCGGTCAACGCTCCGATCTCATCGGTTGTACCTTCAAGGACGAGAGAAATAATACTGATACCCCTTTCGCGCAAAGGAATACCCTGCCTTCCTATAATAATAGCAGAAGAATTGGAGAGGATCTGGTTAAGACGGGAAACATCCCTGTTATCCTCAATTATTATAAGCGCTGTGCCGATTCTCTTTTCCATAAGTTTAACCGTTGGATCAGACATTTATTTAAGGATCTTCGGCAGGTGAGAACCATCTGCCTCAGATATTGTTATTGGAATAACAAAGGTAGGAAAAAGAATTGGAATAAAAAAGGGATCACGGGATCACGCTATCACGGGATCGGGGGGATTGCTTGATCTAAAAAGTATTCAGATCGATTTTCATGGCTCGACGCTGACAGGTCTGCAACGCTGTCAGGTCTTTTGCGTAAGGTTTCAATCAGGCTGCATCTTTTTTGGTAATTTATAATACACTGAGGTATGTATCTAAACAGGTCTCCCCCCTGATCCCGTGATCCCGTGATCCCGTGATCCCCCCCCTTTGCTCCCTTCTTAACTTTTTATTACTTTTACTCCTAAATCCTTTAAAATGCACAGCAGGAGATTTTTTTTACGGTTATTATTCTTTCTTCTCATTATCTGTTCCTGCACACAATCCGGCAGAAGGGATGATGCCATCATTACCGCCACTCTTAAAGGCCCCGGGGGCATGGCTATGATACAGATGATAGACGATAAGCCTCTGATTGACGGGAAAGAAACCTTATTTTATGTAAAGAATGAACCCAATCAGGTCAGGGATCTGATGTTCAGGGAAGCGGTTGACTTTGCTGTTGTTCCGGCTAACATGGGAGCTATGTTGTATAACAGGGGACTGCCTTATATTCTCGCGGCAGTGCCGGTGTGGGGTACATTATATCTTTTCGGCAGTGATACCACCATAAGGGAATGGAATGACCTGAAAGGGAAGAAAGTCGGCCTGATGGCTAAAGGAATGACCCCGGACATACTCTTCCGGTTCCTGGCAGAAAAAAACGGTCTTAATCCCGATACGGACATAGTTGCCGACTATTCCTTCCCCACCCATATTGAACTGGCCAATGCTGTGATAGCCGGAGTGTCGCACCTCGCCGTTATATCAGAACCTCTGGTGAGCCTTGTTAAGAGTAAAAATCCCCATGTCCGTTCAATCCTTGATTTCAATGAAGAATGGTTAAAAATATTCGCGGATTCCATTCCATTTGCCCAGACCGCCCTGATGGTGCATAAGGATATTGCTGAAAAAAAACCGGATCTGGTAATAAAATACCTGCAGGAACTGGAGAACTCTATTTATTTTGTAAATACGAGTATCTCTGAAGCTTCCGTTTTAATTGAGAAGTACGGGATACTTCCTGACAGGGAGCTGGCAGAGCTTTCCATTCCCCGTTGTCATATTCGTTATACTTCTGCATGGAAGGAAAAGGAGGGAATTGAAGAATATCTCAAAGTCTTTTTTAACTTTAACCCGTTGAGTATAGGAGGAAAATTACCAGATGCATCGTTTTATTACCAGATACCGGCTGATTAGCATTTTTGCCATTCTCTTCCTGCTGGGAATATGGAAGCTTATTTCCGTGCTTGCCGGCTCATCACAGATTGTTCCTTCCCCCGGACAAACATTTATAGCGGTCATCGATATTGTGTCGAGAGAAAATTTCTTACCCTCAGTAGGCAATACCATTCTCAGGGGACTCGCCGGCTTTTGCATTGCCCTTGCCCTTGCATTTCTTCTGGGTATTCCCGCAGGGATGAGCCGTGCAGTATTTATTTTCATAAATCCTGTTTTAGTGGCCATTCGTTCCACTCCGGTTATTTCACTGATCCTTCTGATAATTATCTGGGCAGGGAACGAGCTTGTCCCTGTGTTTATTGCTGTGCTTACCATGTTCCCGATTATCTGCGTAAACATTATTGAAGGGATACGACATGTTGACAAAAGCCTGGTGGAGATGGGACATGTTTATAAAGTGAGTAAGAGGAGAATTCTTACAGGGATATCCATCCCTTCGATTTTACCTTTCCTTACCGGGGGAATTTCGAATGCGCTGGGTTTTGGCTGGAGAGCCATAATCATCGGGGAAGTATTATCACAACCTCTAATGGGTATTGGAACAAGGATGCAGGACGCACAAATTTTTCTGATGGTAAGTGAGCTGATAGCATGGACACTGGTGGCCATAGTTATCAGTTATATTTTTGAAGCGATCATGCGCTTTACAGAGAAAAAGATTGTAACCTGGAAATAAACAGTTAACTGAATGCCATACTTTAAAGATGTATACAAATCGTTTGACGGACTTGAAATCTTTTCCGGGTTTTCAATAAGTTTTGCCAAAAACCGGATTAACTGCATACTGGGTCCTTCAGGTTGCGGGAAAACCACTTTGCTCAATATGCTGGCCGGAACGATGGAACCTGACCGGGGAGAGATCGGGGGACTGCCATCCCGGATCTCTTATGTTTTCCAGGAACCAAGATTATTACCATGGAAAACAGTGCGAAGGAATATAGAATTTGTACTGAGGGATCATTTACCGGAGGAAGAAGTTAAGGAAAGGACTGAAAAATACCTGGAGATTGTTGAAATGAAAAAGTTCTCTGCTTATTATGTGTCGCGTCTCAGCGGGGGAATGAAACAGCGCGTGTCACTGGCCAGGGCTTTCTCATACGATTCCGGTCTTATTCTAATGGATGAACCTTTTATTTCCCTCGATTATAAATTAAAAAAGACGTTAACAGGTGCATTTATTAAATTATGGGAAGAAGACCGGCGAACCGTTGTGTTCGTCACCCACGATATTGACGAGGCAGTGGCATTAGGACATAATATTTATCTTTTTTCTGTTCCCCCGGTGCAGATACTGCGTAAATTTATTACAGATGAGTTTCCCAATAAACTCGTGCTAAAGGAGGAGATAATCGGGTTGATATAGATATTTGGTGATTTGGTGATTTGGTGATTTGGTGATTTGGTGATTTGGTGATTTAGTGATTTAGTGATGTTGGGGCAAAGCTATGTCTTTGCCCTGGGTTTCTGCCACTTGATCCCGTGATTCCGTGATAGCGTGATCCCTTTCTGTTCATTTGGTGATTTGCCCCGCCTGTGCTGAATTTAATTTATCACTTATTGTTGAAACCCCCATGCACTGGCGCACACAACAAGGACATGAACAAACATGGGGGTTC
>CAYVTV010000172.1:0-9418 GCA_964454295.1 uncultured Bacteroidaceae bacterium | reverse complement strand
CAGCGTAATTATAAAAACGGGGTATGAAAGCTTCCGCTTTATAGCCACCGGAAATAAAAACAGGGGCATTACCGGCCGGTATCTTCATGAAAATTTTCGAATAATCCTCCTTTAATGCCAGGTCTTCCAATTCACTAAGCAAATATGCAGGATCATCATTTCCATATTTCAGAAGATATATTCTGTTATTTAATTTACCATGCTGAATAAGGCTGTTACCTATTCTTTCTACTTTATCATGAATTATTTCGTCTTTTAAATCTCTCATTTTCATTAGGTATTAAAGCAATTGAATCATCATATTCAGAGAGTAGTTTTTCAATTCCCTGAGGATTAATTTCCTGACCTTCGCTAAGGTTAATGTCTAATTTACATTTCTCACATTCCCTGTCACAAAAATCATTTTTATAATTTTCAGGTTCTTTATACGCTGTTATTACACCTTCATAATTTCTCAGAACAACTTTATTGGCTGACCATGAAATAATATAATTAGGCATTACAGGGATTTTACCTCCTCCTCCGGGGGCATCAATAACATAAGTGGGAACTGAAAGTCCGCTGGTATGTCCGATTAATGACTCAATAATTTCAATTCCTTTCCCCACCGGTGTGCGGAAATGTGATAACCCTTCCGCCAGATCACACTGGTATAAATAGTAAGGTCTGACCCTGTTTTTCACCAGTTTATGTACCAGGCTTCTCATTATCCTTGGGCAGTCATTTACTTCAGCCAGTAGAACAGACTGGTTCCCCAGCGGAATACCGGCATCAGCAAGTTTAGCAAGTGCTTCCTTGGATGAGGTTGTGATCTCACGCGGATGATTAAAATGTGTGTTAATCCATATCGGATGAAATTGTTTCAACATATCTGTAAGTTCATCAGTTATCCGGTATGGTAAAACAACAGGGGTTCTTGTCCCGATACGGATAATTTCAACATGTTCTATGTTTCTTATCTCCCTTAAAAGCCCTTCCAGCTGATTATCAGGCATTAGGAAAGGATCTCCTCCGGAAAGTAACACATCGCGTATTTCTTTATGTTGCCTGATGTATTCAATCCCTTTTGATAATTGGTCATTATCAGGAATGCAATCTTTATCCCCGACTTTTCGTTTCCTTGTACAATGCCGGCAATACATAGCACAGATATTACTTACATGAAAAAGCACCCTGTCGGGATAACGGTGTGTGATACCTGCAACAGGACTGTCTTTCTCTTCCGACAGAGGATCTTTCATCTCATAGTTTTCTATTATCAACTCTCTGCTGTCAGGTATGGACTGCTTGAATACCGGATCGTTCTTATAATTTGACCTGTCAATTAAAGAGAGATAATAAGGAGTTATCATAAGAGGGAACTTCTTTACAGTCTCATTTAATAATTGTCTGTCATATTCGTCAAAGATAATTCCGGTAATACGTTCAAACTGATCGACTGTACGAATACTGTTTTTCACATGCCACTTCCAGTCTTTCCAATTAGACACAGTGGTATCAGGATGAATTCTTTCAGCAATTTTTTGCTGTAATTTACTATAAATCATATTACTATTATTTAAATACAGATATGTCTTACAAAACTATAAGATCATTGTAGTAAGAGAATCAGTTAAAACAAGGCTTATTAATTTCAATATAAAGAGGAAATCCACGTAGATGAAGAAAACCAATTATAACAAGTATGTAGTGTTTTATAATATAGGTTAATGAGAAATCGATAAGCCTTTTAAATATTGATTAAAAATGGTGCTACAAAGATACGGCTTTTAGGTTAAAAACCCAAAAATCAACTTCTAATCCTTATTTAATGAGGTTTACAAAAGATGGGCATAAGTCCGGGATTGTGCTAATTACATAAAGTAGAAGCTAGCAAATCTTCACGGTTCTGATTCCCAGGATCAATCCCAGCTTCTCAATTTTCTCAGCAATATGGTCTGTTCCAATAGCACAATGATGTGCAGGGCCATTTTTTGACCATTGCTCCATAAAATTCCTGGCACCAACTGAAAAACGGTACCGGCTGTTGGTATTACCAATTTCCAGAACCGGTCCGGGCACCGATTCTCCTTCTGCAGTGAGCAGGAAAACATCATCTTTACCTTCTACAACAGAGAGCAGTGTTACAGGTCCATGCTTTACACTCATCTGAATAGAAAGCCCTTTACCAGGTTTCCCATGATATACAGGCAGGGGAACAAGCTTCACCTTTCCTTCGGCAATGGCAAAGTGAGCAGGGCCATCATGCCCCATTAATACCACGTCATCTTGAAAATCCATAAGATAAAATTCCGAGAATGATCCTCCTGACCCAAATGCAGACATGATCTTCATAGCCAGTGCGTTTTTTATTTCACACTCTCCTGCTACAGGTATGTCTTTACCCGTTAACAAAGTATTCCCTGCAATCACTGATGTTGCTATATTCTCATACTCATTGCCGGGCTGACCTTCATAATAATAGGCCAGTGAGCCCAGGTTATGATTTTTCACCATCTTATCGAGAGCAATTGATGTAAGTGCAGCCCTTTCCAGTTCATTTTTATCACATTCAGGGATTACATTAAAGGAATGATGAAATTCCTGTATTTTTGCTTCCACTTCTCCCCTGCATATTTCATCCCTGCACTTTTTAAGTTCACACATTTCGAGCAATTCAATGTGTGTACCAAAAATTGCAGACATCTTTGTCATATCCGTATAGACATCAAGCATGCCGCCATAGTAATGGCCCAATACACCCAGTCTGTTATCCCTCATGACGCCTGCAACGTGTGCAGCCAGGGTCCATGCCCTTATTTTTTCCCATACCAGTTTTTCCTCGAGATAGCCGGTAATAAAATCATAGGGTATACCAGAACGGTTAAAAACACTAGCAATTTCAGGAACAGAGCATGCCTGGCAATGTTCCAGCCATATACCGGTCATTTTCCCCCTGTCACCAAGCTTGTTGAACTTCTCATAATCCAGTTGAGGTACAGGCTGAAGATTAAGGATAACTACAGGAGTCTTTATAAACTGAGCCACCGGAAGGACAGTAGAAGAGAGTGCGTAAGTTGAAACATAAAGAAATACTATCTCCACATTGCTGCTTTTAAGCAATTTTCCCGCTTCTTTAGCCTTAACAGGATTATCTACCATTCCGGCATTAACCACCTCCACCCCAAAAGTTGAAATCCTGTCTTTTATTTTATCCTGATAACCTTGAAGGTTTTCAAGCAACTTATCAAACTGACCCCAGTAGGTGTCAAGACCAATACCAAATAAACCAACTTTTGTCATGTTGTAAAATGTTGATATTTATATTATTATTTGTCATAGATTCCTTTCTGTATCTCTTTATTCAGCAGAGTGTTGTTTGTTGTAAGTGCCGTCATTTCACTACACCACAATGCGGATGCTTCATCCATATCGCCGGTGTCGAGCCATATCTCAGTACCTGTTTGAGTAAGGGATTCCCAGAAACTGTTTTTCTTTGCCTGAATGGGATTACTAAGGTTAACACCCTCTGTTACAAATGATTTAATCGTTCGGATAAGTTGTTGGGTCATGATAAAGTAATATTGTATCCATTACAAAATTAAAATAATGATTGGATCATCTAAAAAGATATGTACAAAAACATAGAAATTTACCTGTACAAATTGAGCTTTTATTTGTACTTTTTGGACAATATGTAAGCTTGTTAATAGTTATTCAATAAATTTACTTTTCCGCATAATACATCATTTTATGATACTTTACAACCTGTTTTCCCCTTCTGTGTTAATTATGGCTACATTTAGCATAGTATTTTTCTCATGTAACACAGATAAAAGTTCAATAAGAGAAAAGAAGATAAAAAAAACTAATCACCAGAACGAAGTTTATCTGAAAACAGATAGCCACCTGCGCGATTTATTTTCTGATACATGGGTAGGTAATGATGCATTGGGCAGGAAAATGCCCATATATGATGAAGTTGGTCCTGTAAAAAATGATCAGCGTCGTGTTGTCGGGATATTTTATGTTACATGGCATACCCAGGTTGCAGCTCAATATGAACCTCCATATAATGCAGACGTAACCAGAATTTTAGAACTGGATCCTGACGCCCGCCTGGATGGTAATCATAAACTGTGGTATACTCACACTTATCATTGGGGGGAACCAGAAATGGGATATTTTCTCAGCCAGGACAAATATGTCATCCGTAAGGATATGTCGATGCTTAGTGATGCCGGGGTTGATGTGCTCGTAATGGATGTTACCAATGCAGTGCTTTACTGGGATGAATGGGAGGTTACCTTTAATACCATGCTGGAAATGAAAGCCGAAGGTAATAAAGTTCCGGAATTCTGCTTTTGGGCATTTAACGGACCGGTAATAACCGTTGTACAGGAATTATACGAAAAATTTTATAAAGAAAACAAATTCAATGATTTATGGTTTTACTGGGATGATAAACCTTTATTACTCATGAATGGCACACCGGAATTTGATGCGAATCGTTCAAGGAATAAACATCCTAATCCGAATTATGACCCCAGTGCAAAAACCGATCCCTCCCACCCTTATTACCAGAACCCGGAGTACACGGAAGAGTTTTACAGTGATTACACACAGGATGTGAAGGATTTCTTTACACTTCGCACAATGTGGTGGGGATATTATGAGTGGGGAACAGAACGTTTTATAGGAACTGAAGATAACTGGAGTTTTGGTTACAGCATGGCTGATCCCAGGGTGAAATCATTGAATCCTGAAGAACTGATATCCACGCACAAAGGAAAAAGGGAACAGGCTGCTGTAACCCCTGCTCAACATCCGGTTACAATGACGGAAGAAATTATGGGTGTGGGGAAATCATGGTCAAGGAAATATGGACAACCGAAGCTAAATAAGTACGATATGCCGGTACCTGCCTTTGTTCCCTGGTTAGGAAAAACGGTTGAAAATCCGGAAGGCTATGGGATCTATTTCCAGGAAAGATGGGATGATGCAATTGCAGGAAATCCTGAATTTATCTATATTAACGACTGGAATGAATGGACAGCCGGCAAGCAGGCGCCGCCTGAAGGACATAAAACATATCCCTGGCTGGGGCGCAACAGTAATTTCTTTTTCGTAGACCAGTATAATGCTGAATTTAATCGTGGTGTCCAACCTATGAAAGGAGGATATACTGATAACTATTATATGCAGATGGCACAAAACATAAGAAAGTACAAAGGAGTAAGACCAATATCGGTCAATAAAGGGTATCAATCTATTAAAATTGATGGAAAATTTAATGACTGGTCTGAAGTAAAGAATGAATTCCGTGATACCAGGGGGGATACTTATCATCGTAATGCAATTGGTTATGCAGGGATTCAGTTCACTGACAGTTCAGGAAGAAATGATATCATAACCAGTAAGGTTACTATGGATAAACATAATGCATATTTTTATGTAGCTACAGTGGACAAGTTAACACCTCATACTGATAATAACTGGATGCTTTTACTGATTGATGCTGATAATAATCCGGCAACAGGGTGGTACGGCTATGATTACATGATTAACAAAAATATATCTGGAAAAGAGAATTCAATGATTATGCAGCATACCATGAAAAATTCTGAAAATCAATGGATTGAAACTGAGAGTGTAAAATTCAGCTATACTGCAAATGAACTGGAATTAGCGATTCCAAGGAAACATTTGGGACTGATGGGAGATAATATTACGTTTGATTTTAAATGGTCTGATAATGCATTGGATTTAAATGATCCAATTTCACTATGTATCAATGGTGATACAGCGCCTAACAGGAGATTCAATTACCGGTTTTTCTGGGAAAAATAATTCATGCCCACTTTACTGAATTTATATTGTTGTTACCGGGTATATTCCGGGTAGCATGGTTACATATTGTTATAAATGAGGATTTCATTAGTTTCATACTTCAGACTCAGTCCCAAATTGTGCAATTAAATGATCAAAACAGGTATTGATTTACAATCCATTATTGAATATTTTTGGTTTATCACTTTATTACACCCTTAACTAATTTTATGCAACATGTTGGGAATATTATTAATTGCTATTGGTAGTCTTGGTGCTGCCAGTTTCTATGTCCCTTTTAAAAAAGTTAAATCCTGGGCATGGGAATCTTATTGGATAATGCAGGGCCTCGCCGCATGGCTTATTGCACCCTGGATTGCCGCAATTTTAACTGTACCGGAAGTTTCATCGCTTTTTAAAATTATGGGTGAAGCCCCTGCATCGGCCAAATGGCTGTCCATATTATTTGGTGCCTTATGGGGTGTTGGCGGATTAACTTTTGGTTTAAGTATAAGATACCTTGGTGTAGCCATGGGACAAAGCGTGGCCCTGGGATTTTGTGCTGCCTTCGGGACTCTTATTCCACCTGTGGTGGCAGGCCAGAATCTTTTCAATTCAACTGCCGGTATTCTTATGATCATCGGAGTAAGTATTTGTATTGCAGGTATTGCAATTATAGGATACGCCGGTTCATTAAAGAATAAAGAAATGTCAGAGGAGGAAAGAAAAGCAGCAATTAAAGAATTTGCCCTGAAAAAAGGTTTGCTGATCGCTGTATTGGCAGGTATTATGAGTGCTGCAATGAATTTTGGTTTTGAGGCAGGGAAACCTATTGATCTGATTGCACTAAAATATGGTGTAAATCCACTCTTCCAGAGTAATCCCACATTAATATTTATACTTATCGGTGGATTCACCACAAACTTCATCTATTGCACATATCTGAACATCAAAAATAAAACCTATTCTGATTACCTGTCCGTATCAGGGTCCGTACTTGCAAATAATGTTTTTTTCACTTTTCTTGCCGGCACTTTATGGTTTCTCCAGTTTCATTTTTTTGGAATGGGAAAAAGCCAGCTGCCAGATGCCATGTCAGCATTCGGATGGAGTATTCTGATGGCATTGAATATAGCTTTCAGTAATATATGGGGAATTATTCTGAGAGAGTGGAAAGGGGTTAGCAATAAAACCATAATAACACTTGTAATAGGCATCATTGTGCTTATACTTTCAACGTTTGTGGTGAATCTGGGATAGGGAGATAGTTGTCAGTAGACAGTAGTCAGTTGGCAGTTGTGTAAATATTCCCAATAACCCAATAACCCAATAACCCAATAACCTAATAACCTAATAACATAATAACCAATAACATGAACAACACTCAAAAAGCCTACGAAATAGCGAAGGAACAATACGCGGAAATGGGAGTGAATACTGACTCTGTTTTGAATAAACTCGAAAATACTGCTATCAGCATGCACTGCTGGCAGGCAGATGATGTATCCGGTTTTGAGAATCCTGATGCAGGCCTTTCCGGGGGAATACAGACTACCGGAAATTACCCCGGGAAAGCCAGAACGATTGATCAGGCTAAACAGGATTATGAAAAAGCGATGTCGCTCCTCCCCGGAAAACAGCGACTTAACCTGCATGCAATTTATGGTGATTTTAGTACAGGAAATGCTGACAGGGATAAGATTCAACCAAAACATTTCCAAACCTGGGTGGACTGGGCAAAAGATATGGGTGTCGGACTTGATTTCAATTCCACATTATTTTCACATAAAAAAGCGGATTCGGGATTTACCCTCTCGGATAGTAACCCTGCTATAAGGGAATTCTGGATTGAACATGTACAGAGATGCAGGGAGATATCAGCTTATATGGGCAAGGAACTTGGAAAACGCTGCGTCCATAATATATGGATACCCGATGGTTCAAAAGATCTGACAGTAAACAGGTTTAAACACAGAGCCTGGCTTAAGGATTCTCTCGATAAAATTCTGGCGGTAAAGATAGATCCACGGTTTATGGCCGATGCAGTGGAATCTAAATTGTTTGGTATCGGAGTTGAAGCTTATACTGTTGGTTCTCATGAATTTTACCTGGGATATGCGGTAAAAAACAATATGATGCTCTGCCTTGATATCGGACACTTTCATCCCACAGAACAAATCTCAGACAAAGTATCTGCAGTATTTCAATTTATTCCCGAATTACTGTTCCATGTAACACGCCCTATGCGTTGGGACAGCGACCATGTAGTTACATTATCAGATGATGTAAGAGCATTATTCGAGGAAATAGTCTGGTCAGACAAACTGGATAAAGTGAATATCGGACTCGATTATTTCGATGCCAGCATTAACCGCATCGGAGCTTATGTTACCGGGGTGAGGGCTGCTCAAAAAGCCATTCTCCTCGCATTGCTCAATCCTACTGAAACACTAAGAGAATATGAAGAAAACGGACAGTATTTTGAACGTCTGGCTCTCCTCGAAGAAGCTAAATCTATGCCTTTTGGTGCTGTGTGGGACTATTATTGTCTGACCAAAGATGTACCGGTAGGACAGGAATACATTGGAGTGATACGGAAGTATGAAAAGGAAGTTCTGGCGGGAAGATAGGGACGAAGGGGACGGAATGCACTGTAGAGACGCACGGCTGTGCGTCTACCCACGGCTGTGCGTCTTTGCAAGAAAACCCCGGGTATCAATTTGCTAATTGAGGCGGAATAAAAAATGCTGATTCAGGAGAAAGTAATTAATATAGTATTAACCATATCTATCATTATAAATTATTCTATAAATGTATAACCCGATTATTCAGCATATAAAATAATATTTTTCAAAAGATTTCTATGCAAAAAACAGACATTATATTAATCTTTGATATCGGCAAAACGAACAAGAAAGTATTACTTTTTAACAGACACCTGAAAATAATAAAAGAGGAGGAAGTTCAGTTTCCGGAAATAACTGATGATGATGGATTTCCCTGTGATGACATTGTGAGTATAGAAAAATGGATTGACAAGACCCTGGAAAGATTTGTCAATGACCGGGCATATAATATAGTAGCAGTCAATTTCACAACTTACGGCGCTACGCTGGGATTTCTCGATCAAAATGGGAAAAGGATCACCCCCGTTTATAATTATCTTAAGCCAATGCCCGAAGGCACACTGGAGCCTTTATATAGTAGATATGAAGGGGTCAGTGAATTCAGCCGCAGAACAGCTTCACCTGCGTTGGGTTTTCTAAATTCAGGATTACAGATATTGTGGCTAAAGAAACTGAAACCAGGGGTGTTTAATAAAGTTAATAATATATTACATCTTCCTCAATACCTGTCATACCGGCATACCGGAAAGATTGTGTCTGAGCACACTTCCATAGGATGCCATACTGCCATGTGGGATTTTGACCGGATGGAGTACCACCAATGGTTAAGGGATGAAGGAATTGTTTTACCTGCTCCTATTGCAACAGATACAGTTTACGAAACTAATATTTCAGGAAGGAATGTGAAAACCGGTATTGGAATTCATGACAGTTCTGCTTCATTGGTTCCATACCTTAAAGGAAGTAAGGATGAATTTATTCTG
>CAYVTV010000171.1:0-9429 GCA_964454295.1 uncultured Bacteroidaceae bacterium | reverse complement strand
ATTCATCAATTATTTTCTTTACAACCGGAGCGTAGGTACGGGTAGGAGACAGAACCAGTTTTCCTGTGGTAGTCCCTGTGTTTTCTGCTTCATCTGTAAGTTTCATTTTACCGGAATACACCAGTTCCGGGGGGAGTTCAGGATCAAAGCTTTCAGGGTATAGTTTTGCAAGATAACCAGAAAAAACGTCGTGTCTTGCTGATGTCAATCCGTTGCTTCCCATGCCTCCGTTGTATTCATCTTCATAGACAGCTTGTCCGGATGAAGACAGGGCTACAATAACATCACCGGGCATAATCTTATTTTCGATGACGTTGTTTCTTTTAATGCGTGCGACAACTGTGGAGTCAACGATAATTGTCCGGACCAGGTCGCCGACATCTGCAGTTTCTCCTCCTGTGGAGTATATGTCTATCCCATAGGATCTTAGTTTCTCAAGGAATTCTTCTGTGCCATTAATAATGGCTGCAATCACCTCACCGGGGATTTTATTTTTATTTCGTCCTATAGTTGAGGAAAGGAGGATATTGTTTGTGGCTCCCACACATATCAGATCGTCCAGGTTCATGACGATGGCATCCCGGGCAATTCCTTTCCAGACTGAAATATCACCTGTTTCCTTCCAGTATACATAGGCAAGCGATGATTTGGTTCCTGCTCCATCAGCGTGCATGATCATACAATACCCGGGATCACCGGAGAGGATATCGGGAACAATTTTACAAAATGCATTTGGAAACAGGCCTTTATCAATATTTTTTATGGCGTTATGTACATCTTCTTTCTGAGATGATACACCACGGAGGGAATAGCGGGATTTGTAAGGCATGTAAATGATAGTTTTTCCGGGATCAAAGATAGTAAGAGTTAGTGATGAAGGCAAGTTCCGTGTTCAAAATCTGTTTCACTTCCGTGGCACATAATCGGTCCTAAGCACTTTGAATTCTGTTCTTCTGTTTACCTGGTGTGCTTTTTCCTGTTGTTCCACCGATGGCAGTGCATTGATAAAAGCTTCAGTAAGAACCTGGCCTGGTTTGAGGAAGTTATATTCCTGAGCAATTTTATCGTCCACTTCTTTTGGAACTGCTTCACCGTATCCTTTTGCCTGCAGGCGGTCAGAAGCTATTCCTTTGGATATCAGATAGTCAACAACCGATTGTGCTCTTCTTTGCGAGAGTATAATATTATCCTGATCGGTTCCCCTTGAATCGGTATGCGACATTAACTCGATAGTGACATTTGGGTTATCGTTGAGTGTTTCCACCAGTTTATCGAGTGACACCATAGATTCAGGTCTGAGGTCCCATTTAGCGAAATCGTAAAAAATATTTGGAAGTTCAATAACCTGGTCGACCGGTGACAGGTAGATGATGGTATTAAAGTCGGTGCTTTTCTCGAGTCCTTTGGTGGTTTCCCTTTCTTTTCCGCTAAGGTAGCCATCCCTTGCTGCAACAAAAACGTAATCGGTATTAGGATTAAGCATAAATCTGAATGCACCCTCATCTCCGGTAACTGCTTCCATAGTGATTCCGTCGCTTCCAATAGATTTTACAGTTGCTCCCCGGATTATCATATTTGATTTTTCATCTCTCACAATTCCTGAAATGTTAAATTTCAGTGGAGGAAGGTGAAAAGAGTATATGTCGTCATTTCCTCGTCCTCTTCTGTTGGAAGTGAAGTATCCCCTTTCCGTATCATGTTCGAAAACAATTCCGAAGTCGTCGTAAGAGGAGTTTACAGGTGGTCTCATGTTTTCGATTGACCAGCGGCCTGTTTCCATAAGAATAGCTTTATAAATATCGAGTCCGCCCAGCCCGATTCTTCCGTCTGAGCTGAAGTACAATGACCCGTCAGCATGTACATATGGAAACATTTCATCGCCGGTGGTATTTATATCTTCACCGAGGTTAACGGGGCTGCTCCACTCTCCGCCTTCATTGGAACGGGTGATCTTCCAGATATCCTTGCCTCCGTATCCCCCCGGCATATCGGAAACGAAATAAAGGGAGAGGTTATCCGGTGAGATAGCAGGATGTGCAACAACAATACTATCATCAGCGACTTTCACTTTTTCCGGTTCAGCCCAATCCAGACCACTTTTACGGGATGTAAAGATATGGCATCCCAGTTTTTCATTTTTACCTTTTGGGCATCGGGTGAAAAAAAGGGTATTAAAGTCGTGTGAAACATTTGGAGTGCCATCATCTGATTCGGAACTAAGCTCACCGCCAACGGGGACGGGAACACTCCACTTACCTTTACGGTCCATTCTGGAGATGAAAATATCGGTGAAATTTTCCCCTGTAGCACCATGAGTTGCTTTCCCTGTTGCAGCGTCTCGATTAGATGTAAATAAAAGTGTATTGTAGTCGCTTTCAGAAAAAGCAGGGCTGAAGTCCCTCTGACGTGAGTTAAAGAATCTCATTTCTTCGATCACATAATTAGTTGGATTTTCAATCCATTGCACAGCTATCTGGCAGGAACGGAGTCCGGTTTCACCCCTGGGATCATCAGGAACAAGTTCTTTGTACCTCTTGAACTGTTCAGCAGCTTCACCATAATTCTCACTGATCATCAGCATCTCGCCATATCTTAGATAAATGACAGGGTCCTGGAGGTCCGCATTTATAACCTTCCTGTACCACACTTCAGCTTTTTTAGATTCGCCTGTTATGCGGTAACATTCGGCTATTTTGAATACTATTTCATTTTTTTTATTCCGGTCTCTGATTTTGTTATAAGCATTTTTGTAGAGATCAATAGCTTCGTAATATCCACCGGCACTGAATGCTGCATTTGCCCTGTAGTCCTTATCTTTCTTGTTGTTCTGAGCGGTGAGAACAGTAAACTGAGAGATAAAAATAATCAGAAGTATGAGTATGCTGAGATTTTTCATTGGTCTATTATTTACAAGCAGTAAAAATAATGGTTTTTATGAACAAAGTAAAAATCTGTTAGAATACTCAACGAAAATATTTAAAAAATATTATAACTTTAACCCTGACAGGGTTTGAAACCCTGTCAGGGTTACGTTAACTGGTAAATAACAATTCCCTGTATTTTGGTAAAGGCCACTCTTCATTATCCACCATCAGTTCCAGTTTATCCACATGATAACGGATGTCATCCAGATAGGGATATACTTTTTTTGAGTAGGCAACTGCTTTTTTTCTGGTATCATCAATTTTATTAGCTTTTTTTCTTTCTTCAACCATGTCTCTTACCTTTGCTTTGATATAGGAAATGTGGCCTGACATCTCCTTTATCATCTCTATTCTTGCACCGGCTACCTCTTTAAATTCTTCAGGGCTGAATAATGCTTTGAGGCCGGTAACATTTTCCACCAGCATTGTCTGGTATTTAATGGCAATTGGTACAATATGGTTCAGGACCAGGTCTCCCAGCACTCTTGATTCGATCTGAATACGTTTGGTGAAATTTTCCAGGCGCACTTCTGTGCGTGCATGTAATTCCCTTTCTGAGAAAACTCCGTTTCTTACGAACAATTCAATAAATTCCTTTCTAAGGTAGGCATCAAGGGATTCGGGTATGTCATTTATGTTTTTCAGACCTCGTTTTGCAGCTTCCTTTTTCCATTGGTCGCAATAGTTGTTCCCGTCAAAACGAATGGGTTTTGATTCAATGATATATTTTCGTAAGATCTGGAATATGGCTTCATCTTTTCTGACGCCTTTTTTAATCAGGGCATCAACTTCCTTCTTAAAAACAGTGAGCTGATCTGCAACCACGGCATTAAGTGCTATCATTGCTGCTGCGCAGTTTGCAGAGGATCCAACGGCCCGGTACTCAAAACGGTTACCTGTAAAAGCAAAAGGAGAGGTTCTGTTTCTGTCGGTGTTATCGAGTAATATTTCAGGTATCCTTCCTATATTCAGTTTTAGTTCTGTTTTTTCATCGGGGGTCATTTTTTTGGCTGAGACTTTTGTTTCAATCTCATCGAGCATGGCACTGAGCTGTTTTCCAAGGAATACTGAAATGATAGCAGGTGGTGCCTCATTGGCTCCGAGGCGATGCATATTACCGGCAGAACTTATACTTGCCCTCAGCAAGTCTGCATTTTTATATACAGCAGTTATGGTATTTACAAGGAATGTAAGGAACTGCAGGTTAGATTTGGGATTTTTCCCCGGGGATAACAGGTTTACACCGGTATTGGTAGAGAGCGACCAGTTATTATGTTTTCCTGATCCGTTTATTCCGGAGAAAGGTTTTTCATGGAACAACACTACGAAATGATGCTTTTTAGCAATTTTTTTGGCCAGATCCATGATCAGAAGGTTGTGGTCGACAGCCAGGTTACATTCCTCATAAACGGGGGCGCATTCAAACTGGTTGGGAGCCACTTCATTATGTCTGGTTTTTACCGGGATTCCCAGTTTATATGCTTCAATTTCAAATTCTTGCATAAACGCTATAACACGCCAGGGTATTGAAGAAAAGTAGTGGTCTTCGAGTTGCTGGTCTTTAGCTGAAGAGTGTCCTACAAGTGTTCTTCCGGTAAGTGAAAGGTCAGGCCTTGCTTCATATAATGCAGAATCGACCAGAAAATATTCCTGTTCCCAGCCCAGGTTTGAAATTACTTTAGTGACATTCTTGTCAAAGTACTGACATACTTCTGTTGCAGCTTTATCTACTGCAGAAAGAGCTTTAATGAGCGGGGTTTTATGATCCAGTGCATCACCGGTGTACGAAACAAAGATGGTGGGAATGCTGAGTGTGTTGCCAATAATAAACGCAGGAGAGGATGGGTCCCACGCAGTATATCCCCTGGCTTCAAAAGTGTTTCTTAACCCTCCTGAGGGAAAAGAAGATGCATCGGGTTCCTGTTGTGCAAGCAGTTTTCCCGAAAAGTTCTCAACCACACCGCCATAAGGAGCATGTTCAATAAATGCATCATGCTTTTCTGCGGTACCGTCTGTCAGGGGGTGAAACCAGTGAGTGTAATGTGTAACACCGTTCTCCATAGCCCATGCTTTCATTCCTGATGCTACCTGGTCGGCTACCTTCCGGTCAATGCTGGTTCCTTTTTCAATTGCTTCCATCACTTTATTATATGCATCCATAGATAAATATTTCCGCATTTTTCCATAATCAAAGACATTGCATCCATAATAATCGGATACTTTTCCTGACGGAGCTTCTACAACAAGAGGCTGGCGGTTGAATACCTCTTTGAGCGCTTCAAATCTGATATAAGCCATAATTTTAAGTATTAAATGATTAATTTAGGGTATGATGAGGCAAAAATATGTAAAATATTTCATAATAGCCTTAAAAAATGAGATAAAAAAACAAAAATATATAAAAATATTATGATTACCCCCAAATTATTATGGGCATATTATAAAATATATATTATTTATATTTTCTCTGTGTAACTCTGTGTTTTCTCTGTGATCCTCTGTGTAATAATCTTTTAAGTATATTACACTGAGTAACACAGTGTAGACACAGAGATACACGGAGGTTGTTTTGTTTGATTGCTGAGGTTTCATATATTTGTCAGATCAAAATCGATTATGTCAGATTCAAATCAACATCTTTGGCGAAGGATCCGGAAAGGCGATAAAAAGGCATTCGAGGTTTTGTATAAAACATATTTCAGCCCATTGTGTCTGTATGCCTATGGATTTATTCCGGATGAAGAGCTTATTAAGGAAATAGTAAATGATGTTTTTTTGCGAATATGGCAAAAGCACAGGGATATTGAAATCAAGTACGGGATAAAACCATATTTGTACAGATGCATACATAATGCCTGTATGGATTATCTGGAAATAAAGAAAACCATTAAAAAAAATAAAATAACTTCTATTTCAGCTGAATTACTTGAACTAACAGGTGATGATGAAGAATTTATACTTGAGAGGCTAATCCTCAAGGATGTTGAAAAGGATGTGCTTTCAGGTATAAATAAGCTTCCTCCTCAGTGTCGTGAAGTATTTATTTTAAGCCGTTATGAGATGCTCAGCTATAATGAGATTTCTGAAAAACTGAATATTTCGGTAAATACTGTCAAAACACAAATTTCCAGGGCACTCGAAAGTTTACGTATTAATCTTAAAAAATATCTTTAGCCCATGTTGGCAACTACATTATTATATTACTGATTCTGTCACCCCCCCTTAATTAAAATCTCGTCTTATATAATAATATCAATTCTTCACTGAGTATTTTATCTCTATTGTGGATTCAGATAATAATGTTATGTATTCCGGATTTCAAATAAAAGTTTAATTATTAGTACAAGAATATACTTTAATCATGGTAATTGACTTATCACAAATATAAATTTTCATTTTTAAAGACAGATAAATCATTCCTCACCCAAATAAATATTTCATCATGAGAATTAATAAAATTAAGATTCTGGGAAGTTGTTTGCCTTCGGTACTTTTTATTTCGCAATGTGTTGATAGCAGAAATTCCGAAAAACCTAATATAGTGATCATTATAGCTGATGATCTGGGGTGGAGCGACGTTGGGTATAATGGTGCGGAATTTTATGAGACACCTAATATTGATAAACTGGCACAGCAGGGGATGATACTGAACCGGTTTTATCCGTCTGCAGCCAATAGCGCCCCTTCGCGCGCCTGTCTGTTAACGGGAATGTATTCCCCGCGACATGGAGTATATTTACCACAGGGTCTATCCAGGGGAGGAGATGTTTCAAAGATGCGATGGAAAGTTCCGACACATGGACAGGATGAGAGTTTCAACACTTTTCCGGTAAGTATTAATAATGTAGATCCGAAGTTTGAATCGCTGGCTGAGATGCTTAAGCGGGGGGGGTATATATCAGCCCGGTTTGGGAAATGGCATATAGGGGATGACAACCAGGGTTTTGATGTGTCGTCGGCCGATGGTACACCGGGATTTGTGACGAACCTGGAGGGGTCGGAAGAAAGGTTTTACTCTGATATCTCTGTGGCAGAGAGATTAACGGATGCATCCATTGAGTTTATCAGAAAGAACAGGAGGAAGCCGTTTTTTCTTTATCTGTCGCACTGGGAGGTTCACGGACCAATGGCAGCAAGGGAAGACCGGATAGCCTATTATGAAGAGAAGAAAAAGAATTATAAGGGAGAATTCGATTATGATCCGGTATATGCGGCAGAGGTTGAACAGCTGGATATCAGTGCAGGCAGAATAACTGAGGTACTCAGGCAGTTGAAGCTTGAAAAGAATACACTGATTATTTTCACTTCGGATAATGGTGGTACAGAGAAAACTACAAATTATCCGTTAAGGTCGCGTAAGGGTACATTTTACGAAGGAGGTATCCGTGTTCCTTTTTGCATAAGGTGGCCAGGGGTTATAACGCCAGGGACAGAAAGTGATTCTCCGGTGAGCGGGATTGATTTTATGCCTACATTCGCAGAAATAGCCTCAGTTGATCCTCCTTCATCTCAACCGGTAGATGGAATATCATTTTTACCCTTATTAAAGGGACTGCCTTACGATTATGACCGGCAGATGTTTTTTCATTTTCCATTGTATCTTGGAGGAGACCCTTTGCCAACATATAAAGGGGAGGAAAATTACTGGAGGGCTGTTCCCTCAACAACGCTAATTGAAGGCGACTGGAAACTAATATTTTATTATGAGTATGACAGGTATGAACTGTTCAATTTAAGGGATGACATATCCGAAAGTAATGACTTGTCGTTGACACAACCTGAAATAGCTCTGGCGATGGTTGAAAAAATCAGTGCCTGGACAAAGGAAGTGAATGCTCCGGTACCCAGTGTATTAAATAAATAATGATGAGCAATGACAACAAGGAGAAATTTTATCAGGCAGTGTGCTGTGGCAGGAGCCATGTGCAGTATGCCGCAACTTATGTTGGCAGCAAAGAATACAGGAAGAAAGAATCTTATATGGGCCAACCTCGTGCATCTGAGCTACAATATGTGGACCGATAATACAGATCAGAAATGGCCGGGAGTTCCGGATGGATTATATGCAGATGATAATTATGTAGGCAAAGCCTGTGAGGACACCAAACGCTGGGCAAGACAGTACAGGCCAATGCTTACATTTGATTACGGCACATGGAGTATTGTGCTTGAGGATATGGTGAAAGCAGGAATGAATATGGTAGTAATAGATCTTGGTGATGCAGTGAAGTATGAATCCCATCCTGAGATTGCAGTTGAGGGAGCCTGGTCAGTAACTCAGTTGCGAAATGAGCTGGTGAAGATTCGGAAGATGGGGCTTGAACCCATTCCCAAGTTAAATTTTGCCACTACTCATGATACCTGGTTAGGAGAATACGGGCGTATGGTTTCAACTGAGACATACTACACTGTATGCAGAAATCTCATAAGAGAAGTAACAGAACTTTTTGACAAACCCCGGTTCTTCCATTTAGGGATGGATGAAGAAACAGTAAAAAACCAGCGCAACCATAGTTATATGCTCGTCAGACAGGGAGATCTGTGGTGGCATGATTTTTACCTGCTGGTGAATGAGGTTGAGAAAAATGGTTCAAGAGCCTGGATATGGGCAGATTATGTAAGAAGATTTCCCGAACTGTTTCATAAAAAAATGCCAAAAACTGTTTTGCTTAGTAACTGGTATTATGGAACAGATTTTAATCCCAATAATGAAAGGATAAGCTACTACAGTGATTTTGACAAATATGGTTTTGATCAGGTACCTACAGGAAGCAGTCATTCCAATTCAGAGAATTTTGGTCTTACGGTTGATTACTGTACCAGGGTTATTGATCCGGGCAGGTTATACGGATTTTTTCAGACAGCATGGAGACCTACTCTTCCCCAGTGCCTGGATGAACTGAGAAATACAGTGACTCAGGCGGGGGAAGCGATTAAAAAGTATGGGAGGGGTTAAGTGGTTGGTTAAGGGATCATGCTACCTCCACCTACGCTGAAGCTTCGGTGGATGAAAACGGGATCACGGGATCTAGTGGAGGGATAAGGTTATTAAGGGATCATGGGATTACAGGATCGGACATAATTGAGTGGTTGAGTGGTTATGTAGAGACGCACAACTGTGTGTCTTGGTGGAGTAAATAAGTATATGAGTAAATGAGTAAATGAGTAAATGAGTAAATGAGTAGAGACACTTCATGCTGTCTTTAGTAAGAATAATGAGTCCTGAAATAGGGAAAAGGGGTATCAATAAAATAGCCAGGGATGACAACCCCTGGAAAAATGACGGAATGAAAATCCGACGTAGGGGCTGTCACATTAATTGAAATATTATCAACCACGAAGGACACCAAGGACAACACGAAAGACACAAAGTGCTGTCATTTAGGAATATATACTTCGTGTCCTTTGTGCGTACTTTCCGCGAGCGCTGAAGCTACTCTGCGGAGGCGCTGAGTCCTTTGTTTGTGCCGTGAAGTTAGGGAAAATTTACTGAAGTTCTCTGACA
>CAYVTV010000170.1:0-9485 GCA_964454295.1 uncultured Bacteroidaceae bacterium | reverse complement strand
AAGCGTCAAATTTAAATTATTATCTTAAATTTGACACAGTTCGTAGAACAGTCTCTCCCCGTGGTCTGAGTAGCCTATTTCAGGACTCATTGCTCTGATCCCGTATTATCGTGATCCATGTATCCACGCAACCACTCAACCACGTGATCACATATCCACGTATCCACATAGCTATGCCCTTACTCAATTACTCCATTACTCAAATACTCAATTACTCAAATACTCAATTACTCAAATACTCGATTAATCAATTACTTACCCGGACAATTAATATTTCTATCTTATCACATAAAATCTTTGGATCGTGAATTTATTTTGTTTAATTTAGACAGATTATAGAGGCCTTATATTTAATTAAGTGTTTAACTTACAAAAACCATTCAGGTTATATTTTACAATTTTACTGGCGCTGCTATCTCTTCAAACGATCAATTCCCAGGCACTGGTAAAATTAAGATCAACCTTAAACACTGGTGGATCATCCCGGAAATTTGAGTTAAACGACCGGGAATATTTTATTCAGCAGAGTATAGGTCAATCCAGTGTAATTGGTCTGTCTCAGGATAATAATTATTTGCTCAGGCAGGGGTTTATTCAACCGCTTAAAGGTTCCGCCGACGGTATCACAATAGAGTCATTACCGGCAACCGTGTTTCCAAATCCATTCTCATCGGATATCACGATCTCTTTTGCTGAAGAGATTTCAGGTATTCTATATGTTACTCTCCTGACTATGAATGGTAAAGTAGTATTTTTAAAGAAATACGGCGATGTCCGGGAGTTAAACCTGGATGTCAGCTCTCTGGCACCTTCCGTTTATATTCTTAAAGTGAGTTCAGAGTCAGGGTATTATTACTCAAAGTTGGTGAAACTTTGATTATCCCCTGATAAGTTAAAAGATATACTTTACCGGAAAAATGCAAAACACTGAAGAAATAAAGTGCGTTTTCTTTTACGCCATGCAAATAATTATTTGCGCAATCGAACCTGCGCGTTTCCGTTTAAGTCGTGAAAATATTTTATTGCGCCATTGCGCCTTTGCGTTTTTTTTGAACTATTGATATAGAAATCATATCAAACTACACTTATAAAATCATATTTATGAAAAATATTTTCAGTTGTTTGCTACTTACTTTTTTTATGTTAACTGCAAGTGGTCAGCGAAGTCAGCTACTATACCTTGAAACAGGTAAGGTTATTTCATCATTTGATTATAAAAATTCAGAGGGTAATTCGCTCAGTGATCTAAAGGGAAGCATCCAGAATAGCCTGGGCCTGGGAGTAAGGATGTCAGTGTTGAGATCACCCTGGCATATTTCAGCGGGAGTGTCTCATAAAAAATATGGAGCATCAAGCAGCGATGAAGTACTGGGGAATTATTCCGAATGGGATGTGTCATACCTGGATGCGAATGTGGGAGTGGATTATGAATTCCTGAAACCTTCCATGAGCGTCATCGAAAGCAATACCTTCTCGTTTTATTTAAAAGGAACGATCGCAACTGATTTTTTGGTAAATGGGAAGCAGCGGTTAAACAACCAGGTTTTTGATTTAAAAGGTGAAGAAGAATTTGACAGGCCTGTTTTTTTTCTGAAAGGAGGCGCGGGATTAATCTACTACATTACAAGAAGTTATATAGCATATGTGCAATATATGTATGGCAGAAGCTTCCTGTTTGGTAATTATGACGGGCAGGAGCAACTACGTTATTTAACTCACACTGTTAACATAGGTTTTTCAGTCAGTTTATCTTACAACAGGAGATAAGATTCATCCTTTACAGATTATAATATAAACCACATCTATGGACAATATCAATAAAATCTACAGGAATATGAGAAAATTAATTTTTCTTGCAGTACTATTTTTAATGCCCGTGGAACTGTTTTGTCAATCCCAGGGGATAAATTACCAGGCAGTAATTCTTGATAAAACACCACAGGAAGTTCCCGGGAGGGATATTACCGGAAATATCCTGCCAAACCATCCGCTTATGATCCGGTTCTCGATACTGGATGCGGCAGGTACTATTGAATATCAGGAGGAACATTCAACTAAAACAGATATGTATGGAATGATCAGCCTGATGATTGGCAGGGGTACTCTAACTTCTATCAGTCCTTTCTCTTTTATTGAGATCGACTGGAACGGAACACCTAAATTTCTTAAGGTAGACCTTAGTCTCAGTGATACAGATATTTTTTATTCGGATTTCAGCTATGAAGAACTCACTTTTGTTCCGTATGCTTATCATAAAAATATTACAGCTACAGGATCTTTGCTGGTTGACGGTATCACCAGTCTTAATGACAGGTTGAATGTTACCGGCGGAAGCCCGACCTTTCTTTCAGGTGATTTAACGGTTAATGAGCAGACTACTCTGCACAATAACCTGACGGTAAATGCCGGAAGCAGCTTAAATGGACAGGTTACCATTAATCCTCATTTTGATGCGGAAGGGGATAAGTCAAGTTATGAAGCATATCCTCTCCGGGTTGAGGGCAGTGATCAGGGCATAGCCGTAAAGATCAACGGTTCAAGGAGCAGCGGGAATTATTTTGTTACATTCTGGGATGATGTAAATATACAGGGACGTATTGAAGGTCAGACAACAACGGAACTGTTAACGGATGTGGAATACATCTTTGATAATGTTCTTTTTGCCAATGAGATAATTCGCTCAACTGTTGATGTGGCAAAAGCCGGCGCAGCTATCGTGTCAGCCTCATCATCATCCACTGCATGTGCAGGTCTTGGTGCATGTGTTACAGCTCCTATTCCTTCCCTCATTGCAGGGGCAATAGCGGAATTGGTTATGGAAACAGCAAATCTGGCACTTGTAATCGCGGAGCCTGTTTTATATAACGTGTTTAAGCATACTAACATTGGGGTGACCTATCAATCGGGTGCCGGCGATTATGCTGAGTGGCTTCCAAAATCCATATCAGATGAAATATTTCATCCGGGTGATATCGTTGGTGTGAAAGCAGGTAAAATATCCAAAACTACCGATAATGCTGATCACTTAATGGTTATATCGCATAACCCTATAGTTTTGGGAAATATGCCTGAAGAAGGAAAAGAGGCTGATTACGAGAAAGTTGCTTTTATGGGCCAGGTTCCTGTTAAAGTTATGGGTAAAGTGCAGCCCGGTGATTATATAATACCGGGAGGAAGAAACAATGGGGCGGGCATAGCGGTCTCCCCTGCCGATATTAAACCTGATGAGTACAATAAAATTGTCGGAATTGCCTGGACAGGTTCAGAATCACTTCAATATAATTTTGTAAACCTTGCTGTTGGCTTGCACATTAATGATGTGGCAAAATTATGTATTAACCAGGAACGGAAAATTAATGAACAGGAGGACGAGATAAAAAGTCTTAAAAAACAATTAGACCAGATGAATGAGGTGCTAGCCCAGGTTGTCCCAAACTACTCTCTCCTGATGGGAAACAATTTGAAAGAGAGCACTGTAACAGCTGTTGATTACCCTGATCAGATCTATGTTCCGGAGGAAAACACTGTTATTTATTATGGAATTACAAAGGAACAGATTCTTGAGGGTATAAGTCTGGCCGAAGAAACATTAAAGGAAAAAGGAGTAAATATCAATGAAAATCCATTTTTTGAAAAAATGGCAACGGAACCCGGATTTAAAGAACGTTTTATTAATGATGCCCTAAATACAATTGAAAATGAGTTGGATAAGTCATATCAGAAGGACATTAGTAACGGGGTTAAGGCAATTAAATTATACTAAGAATTTACATTTTATGTCATATACCAGCACAAAAATGAAAAGGAAATATTTTATCAGTCTCAAACTATTACTGGTGTTCATACTGTTTTTCGCCTGTGAAAAGGAAGAAAAAATAGTTCTTCCAGGCGTTGACACAGCATCGGTTGATGAAATTTATAACACTTCTGCCAGGGTGGGTGGCAGAGTTTCAGACAGTGGAGGCGCTGAGATAACTGACAGGGGGGTTTACTGGAGTACTTCCACCGGTCCTGAAACATCGGGAACAAAGTTACAGGTTGGAACAGGTCAGGGAATCTTCTATGAAACTCTTTCCGGGCTTTCTTCGGGCACAAAATATTATGTAAAAGCATATGCCACTAATAGTGCAGGAACATCTTACGGCAATGAAACCTTTTTTACAACACAGATCAGTCTGCCTACCATAGTGACTTCGGCAGTGACAGAATTTACATCCACTACCGCCAGGATTGGAGGGGTGGTTACTGATAATGGCGGTTTTGAAATAACCCAGAGGGGTGTATACTGGGGCACAGAACCTAATCCCAGATTAAAGGGAACAAAAATTATTATGGGAAGCGGTGATGGTGAATTTTCACAAACACTTACTGATCTGAGTCGTTCCGTAACCTATTACGTAACAGCTTTTGCAACTAACATAAAAGGGACAGCATATGGAGAAGAGATCAGCTTTTCAACTGAGCCTGAAATGCCTGTAGTATATACGTCAACCGTTTCAGAAATTACCGCGTATTCAGCAAAAGCAGGTGGAAATGTAAGTTCTGACGGCGGTTCCGATATTACGGAGCGGGGAGTATATTGGGGAACAAGCACAGATCCTGTATCTGCCGGAACGAAACTGGCAATTGGCAGCGGAACAGGCAGCTTTATTGATACCCTTGACAACCTTAATCCCGGTACTGAATATTATGTGGTGGCATACGCAGTGAATACTACCGGCACAGCATATGGAGAAGAAAAAAGTTTTCGTACCCTGGGAGAAGCACCCGAAATAAACGGAAGGGACTATGCTGATCTCACAGCCACAAGCATTACATTAATTGCCCTGGTTAATGCCAATGACCTGAGTACAAAAGTAAGTTTTGAATACGGGCTGACCGTTTCCTATGGAAATAGCATGGAAGCTGAAAATAGTCCGGTCACAGAAAATGATTATACGGTAATTGCCGGCATAACCGGACTGGATCCGGGTACACTCTACCATTTCAGAGTGAAAGCGGAAAATGATCTCGGAACAGTTTATAGTACAGACTCCACATTTACTACAGTAATTACCGGGATTAAAGGTACAGTTGATGATGTTGAGGGGAACACCTATCAGACAATAGGTATTGGTTATCAGGAGTGGATGACGGAAAACCTGAAGGCTGTGAAATATAATGATGGCAATTCCATACCTTTCGTTGAGAATGATTCCATATGGGCACAATTAACCGGTCCGGGCTTTTGCTGGTATGCAAATGACAGCACTGCTAATTATGATACATATGGAGCTCTTTATAACTGGTACGCCGTGGAAAGCGGTAAACTGTGTCCTTCAGGCTGGCATGTGTCAACGAATGATGATATTAATGAACTTGTAAAATACGTGGGAGGCGCAGGAACAGCAGGGGGGGCACTTAAAGAAACCGGTACGGCGCACTGGAAAAGTCCAAACACCGGAGCAACTAACGAATATGGCTTCAATGCTCTTCCGGGAGGTAAACGGTATGACGATGGAAGATTTGACTTTGTAAAGGTTGAAAGTAACTGGTGGAGCCTTTCAGAATACAGCACCTTAAACGCTTCATATCTTAATATCCTGTTTAATTACAGCAATACATTCATGGGATATGCCAATAAGAAAAACGGGATGTCTGTACGATGTGTGAAGGACTGACAGGGAACAACCAAAAATAATTCGGGGCGCTTCCATATTCTGAACTGCAACAATACATAATATAGCCTTAGGGAATTGTTGTACAAGGCTCAATTGTTAGTATTTCGGAGTTTAATAATTTTAACCACTAAGGACACCAAGGTAGTCACAAAGGGACACTAAGGAGTTGCGTAAGAGGCACTATATCAGTCATTTATATTTTCGCTATTTACTTTGGCACGGCTTTTGATTTCTCTTAGGTAAGAAACCGTTACATAAAAACTTAAAGAGATGAAAAAGTTAATACTCACATCGGTCTTCGCAGTTCTGACAGCATCAATGACCATAGTCATGGCACAGAACCAGCCGAAGGAATACCTGGGTCTCCCGGGAGATAATCTTAACCTCTATGCAGTCATGAACCTGTTTCAGGAATCTGAAACACTGGAAGGTTTTGAAAGAAGCCTTAATGACGGAAATACCATGATTAATAATCTTGATCTGAATGGGGATAACATAGTTGATTATATAACGGTTTCCGACTATGTTGACGGGGAGGTGCACACCATAGTATTACGTGCTGCTCTTGAAAGGAATGAATATCAGGATGTGGCCGTCTTTACGGTTCAGAAGTTCAGCAACGGTGCGGTGCAAATACAGCTTATCGGTGATGAAGCATTATACGGGAGGAATTATATCATTGAACCTGTTTATGCTGAAACTCCCAATCCCGGTTATATCGGCACAAAAACCAGAAAGGTAAAAACCACGGTTGTCACTACAACCTATTATGAAGTGGCTGCCTGGCCTCTGATCAGATATATCTACCTGCCGACTTATGTAGTATGGCGTTCTTCATGGTACTGGGGTTATTACCCGGCATACTGGCAGCCATGGAGTCCTTTCTACTGGCATTATTACTACGGGTACCACTATAACTGGCATACTCATTACTACCGGTACTACAGGCCATGGACATATTACCGGTATCCCGGATATACTGCTCATTACTATACCTCAATACGTAAATCTTCTCCAACAGTGATAGTAAATATTCAAAACAATCATTACAAAACAACCTATTCACGACCCGAGCTGAAGAGTGAAGGTGAAGCCCATTATTCAAGGGTACAGGCAAACAGGGGTACTTCAAACCGGCACAGGGAAACGGTAAACAGTCAGAGCAGGGGAAATTCAGCCGTACATTCAGGCAGGACAAATACAAGGGAAGGAAACGTACCGGGTACAGGGAACAGAACTTCAGCTGCTGTGAGGACAAGAACAGAAAATACCCAAAGCCCTGCCAATAATTCCGGGGCAGTAAGGAAAGCCTCCACAGCCAATGAGAGAACGGTTAGCGGTAATACTTCAGGAAGGAAAAATGAGGCTGCACGGGTATCCGGCTCAACAGGAACAAAACGAACTACATCGAATCCTGCTGCAGTAAGGAATACCACTACGACCCGCAGCACAACTCCTGCTCCTGCAGAAAGAAAGGCTGCTGTAACTTCTCCTCAAAACAGGACTTCAGTAAATTCTTCAGAAAGGAAGGCTGCAACTGCTCCGGCGGTAAGGAATACACCGGCAACAAACAAACCGGCTGCTACCGTAACCAGACCGGCAACGCGCACGACTAACGTGCAGAAAGCTGCAACCAGCAGGTCTTCCTCGGTCAGACAGGCGCCTGCATCGGGTTCCAAAGCACCTGCACAGGTGAGAAGCAGCAGCAGTAAAAGTAGCAGCAGTGATAAGAAAAGCAGCAGCCAGTCAGAAAACAGGAGCAGACCGGCACGAAGCAGGTAAACGGTAATCGGGTAAAAAATAAAAAGCATGGGGCTTAGCTCCATGCTTTTTTTGCGTTTGTTACGGCTCTTCTCTGTGTCTCTCTGTGTCTCTCTGTGCCTTCTCTGTGTCTCTCTGTGTTATAATTAATAAACGATTGTTACACAGAGGTACACAGAGAGAAGGCACAGAGAGAAGGCACAGAGAGACACAGAGATTTTTTATATTCCGTCTGACTCCTTTAACCTTAAATTGAAACAGAACCTGACATTTCATCTTAAACATCGTAACTAGCATAGAACTCCGAAATCATGAAAACACTACGGATTTTTTCTGCCTTTAATTATGAGGTTACCGAAAATTATTACCGCTACACGGACGAGGAATGGAAAGAGAAATTCCTGGCGGACGAAATGCCGCCCAGACCCGACTGGGTGGCTGAATATGTCGCAGGGAACAAGGGGGAAGTTTTACCGGAAGGAAGAAAGGTGTCAGGGATAGTAAATACGGAGATGTACACTCATACCAGGGAGATTGTAGTTTACTGATTGATTAGTGACAAGTGACGTGTGACGTGTGACGGTTGACAGTGATGGGTGACAAGTAAAATATTGAGTATTAATGACTATAAGTATTACCCTGGTAAATGAATCAGGATCGGTTACATATCATCAAGAGAAAGGCCTTTGAATTCTACCATGTATTTAGGATATTTCGCGATGATATCTTTAGCTTTATTTTCCAGTTCTGCTAAGCTAATACGGCGGGAATTGCGTTTCACTTCGCAAAACGTCAAGCGTTTTTCCACATCATTTACAGCTACAATATCAATTTCATTTTCACCTCTGGAGTTCCAATATCCCTGAATACCGGAAAATTCTTTAGACTGAATCATCTTTGTACTGAAGTACTTTTCAAGTAAAATCCCACTATATGTTTCGTAATCTCGTTCAACGATTTCGCGCACATAACCGGGATTACCAATTTCTATAGCGCTACGGTATTTATATATAAACCGGAACCAGAAGTTCAGGAAGCAATCTTCAATTTTGTATTTATTGGAACGACTACCCTCTTTAGCACCGAAAGGACGGCTGCGTTTGATTATATTATACTCTCTTTCCAATCGGTCAAGATAACCCCCAACATCCATATTTAAAATACTTTCTATCTGGCTTCTATCTGTTTTGGAAGAAGCAATTAACGAAAGTATAGAAAAGTAATTCCCATAATCTTTACCAAACTCGTCAATCAACACATTGCGACCTTCATCCAGAAAGAATGATTCTTCGGTGAACAGTGTGTCAAGAATAGCTTTCCTGGTAAATGCCTTCTTATTAACTAATTGCTCAATGTACTTAGCCACCCCTCCGGTTATCATATAGAAAGCTAATAAGTCCTCATTAGTATAATCAGGGTGATAATCCGACAATATCTCTTTGATCGTATTAATATCAAAAGCTTTAATATTCATACGGGATGTAGTCCTGCCGAAAAGAGGCTCTTTGGAATTCTCAAAAATGCGGTTCATCATAGAATAGATTGAACCACAAAGTATGAGATTGATTTTGCTGTTTTCTTTCGATGCGTCCCATATATTTTGCATATCGCTGAATACTGAAGGATTAACAGTACGGAACTCCTGAAATTCATCAATTACCAAAGTGAAATTTATCTGTTGCGATAACTGCATAATTGCTCTGAACAAATCGGCAAAACCAGAATAGCTCCCAACAGGAATCCCTGATTTCTCATTTAATTCCCGTGCAAATTCATCACACAGTAATACTTCATTTTTTTTTGCCACAAAGAAATACAGAAATGGTGTAGATTGAAAAGCATTTTTAAGCAATGTAGTTTTGCCGACACGTCTACGTCCGACCATCATTGTCATTTGTGCTGTTTCCGCAGAAATTTGTTCTATGCTTTGTAAAGTTGCAATCTCAGATATTCTATTGTAAAACTTCATTATTTATATGGTTGAAATTAACGTAACCAATATTACCGTAACCGCTGTTACGTTACTGCAAAAATATAAATAAACTTTGAATTAAGAGCAGATGT
>CAYVTV010000169.1:0-9610 GCA_964454295.1 uncultured Bacteroidaceae bacterium | reverse complement strand
AGACCATAAAAGTCATTATCAAGCCATTTCCTCCTGATCATATCGCTTCTACTAATTACTTCATCCCCGATAACTATGTCAGGAATAAGATAATCAGACAATTTTCCGTTTTCTTTGTATTGTTCATAATAACCTTTTCCATGTGTATAATGGAATACGGTATTAAGGTAATGATCCGGCGATATTTCCTTTAAATAATGGAGTTGGTAGTGTGTTTGTTTATAATTATCCGTTTCATTGTCATAGAACCTTACTTCTCCGGATTCGGTAGTATATCTGCCCATTCCGTTATATTTTCTGTTTACATCAAGCATATCACCCGGAACCCCATCCCAGGCCTGGTAAGTTTTTTCATTACCTGAAAATGTGATCAGTTTTATTCTGCTGGTGGCACTGTGCCAACCTGCAGAAATATAATGTGATCTGAGATTTGAGAAAGCCCGGTCGATGTAACCATCCGAGTCTATTGATGACAACCTTGCATCAAGGATAAAATTATTGTCCATCAGGCCGGTTCCGGCTGCCAATGAATGTTTTCTTGTATTATAGGAACCTGCTGTATTGGCAATTTCAGCATAAGGCTGGCTGTTCAAAGATAAAGTCTGAATGTTAACACTCGCTCCGAATGCTGCTGCACCGTTAGATGATGTCCCGACACCTCTTTGAATCTGCATATTATTGACTGAGGAAGCAAAATCAGGCATATTTACCCACCATACACCATGTGATTCAGCCTCATTCAAGGGAACTCCATTCATAGTGATATTCACCCTGAACGCATCTGTACCTCTGACACGAAATCCGGTATATCCAATTCCTGTTCCGGCATCCGAAGTGGGGACCAGGGAAGGACTCATAGAAAGAAGAAATGGGATATCCCTGCCCATATCAATGCGGGAGATATCACCCGCAGATATATCAGTAACAGCAAAAGGATCTGTTTTCCCTGCTCTAAAAGCACTTATCACCACCTCTTCACCCATAATATTACCAGGATGCAGAGAAAAATCATTATGTATATCTGACTCAACAGTTATCTTTTTACTGTATGTTTCATATCCCACATAGGATATCTTTAATGTGTATATCCCTGCAGGGATCTTTCTGAATTTGAAAATACCATCGGCATTTGTAACAGTTCCAAAATATGTATTCTCAAAATACACATTTGCTCCAAAAAGAGGCTGACCTTCGGAAGAATAAACAGTTCCGGAAAATGTAAAAAATTGAGATGATACCTGAAAAGTAAATATTACCCAGGTAAACAAGGCTAATACCTGCTTCATAATACAATGATTAATATGTTATAAATTGTTTCATACATAATCCCTTCGCCGGCATTACCCGGATCAGGTTCTAAGGGTATGATCTCAGCCCGTTTTTTTAAGGCACCCCCTTAGTGAGAAAAAATTGCTAAATCACACAAAAATAAGATTTTTTTTTACAAATTGCAAACTTTGTTTCGCAGCGGGTAATTCATTCAGAAAAAAATAGTTCCTGTAAAAACAGAATAATAATAAATAAACGTACAAACATTCAATAAATGGAACACAAGTCCCTGTCAGAGGAAAAATATTTAACCATTTTCAATGCGGTAAATGATGCTATCATTATTCTGGATGCTGAGAGAATCAAGGTTGTAGATATTAATAACCAGGCGTTTGAACAATTCGGATATACAACAGAGGAGTTCGCTACATACCCGTTTCATTTTATGAGTGATGCGGAAGGAGGTTATACTGAGGAAAAAGTTATTAAATATATTAATGAGGCACTGAAAGGGGATCTGGTCATTTTTGAATGGAAGGGAAGAAATAAGAAAGGAGATACATTCTGGATAGAGGTACAGTTGAAAATAGTACAGATAGATAATTCATCCCATCTGTTGGCCATCATCAAAAACATTGATAATCAGAAGCGTACTGAATTGAACTTAAAAGAAAATGAAGAACAGTACCGGATTCTTACTGAAAATTCTCCGGATATAATAACAAGGCTGGACCGGAATTACAGACATTTATTTGTAAATAGAGCCATAAGTAAAATAACACATCTGCAACCCATAGATTGTATCAATAAAACACTGTCTGATCTAAGATATTTTCCGGAAGAACTGTGCCGGTTTCTTGAATCGCATATTAATAAAGTATTCCATGAGAAAAACTCTCATGAGGTAGAATTTAACTTTACAGGAGCAACCGGAAGAATATTCCTGGAATGGAGGATTTATCCGGAATTGGATAAATCAGGAGAAGTAAAGACCGTTCTGACTATAGCAAGAGATATTACTCAACGGAAAAAGCAGGAGAACATACAAAATACACTCTTTGGCATTGCAAATGCTGTGAATACAACTCCTAACCTTGACGAGTTATTCATCAGCATACAACATACCCTTGGAACTGTAATGGACACAAAAAACTGTTATGTAGCTCTGTATGATGCAGAAAATGAAACTCTGTCCTTACCTTTCCTTAAAGACGAAAAAGATTCCTTTAATGTATTTCCGGCAGGTAAAACATTAACTGCCTATGTAATCAATACAGGTAAAGCTCAACTCGTGAATAAAGACAGGGCTGAGCAACTGGAAAGAGAGAACCTCATTGAACCCATAGGCACTCCATCAGAGAGTTGGCTTGGAGTACCCCTAAAGCATGGAATTAAAATAATTGGAGTATTTGCAGTTCAATCCTATAATAAGGATATCATTTATACTGAAAAGGGAGAGATCAGATACGGAATTAAAAGTCTTACGGATGATTTTATACACCTCTATGTTAAAGACACAGGTATAGGGATCAACGAAGAGAACCTGAATCTTATTTTTGAACGATTCAGACAAGCCTGTGAATCCTCGTCCAGACTGTACAGTGGTACCGGATTGGGGCTGGCTTTATCCAGAAATTTGATTGAACTTATGGGCGGCACTATCGCAGTAACTTCAAGTATCGGAAATGGCACTGAATTTGTATTTACTATCCCCTGGCATTCCTCCGTCGTAAAAAAGCAGGAAAAAACAGATGATCCCGCTACAGTAGCAACACATCCTGATTCTTAACATTAACTATGAGAACTTTATCCCTGATAACCGGATTATTGATACTGTTCACAATGTGCTCTCCCCAACAGGTTCATCAGGAACATATTGGAAAAACTGTATTCAGGTATAATGAATCAAAAGGAATTAATACTCTCGATCCTGCTTATGCCAGGAATCAGACCCTTATATGGCCTGTGAACCAGCTTTTTTCCGGGCTGGTACAGCTTAATGACAGCCTGGAGATAGAACCCTGCATTGCCAGTGACTGGATAATAAGTGAAAACGGATTAGTTTATACTTTTTATCTGCGTAATGATGTGTATTTTCATGATGATGCCTGTTTTCCCTGCAACGAAGGCCGTAAAGTCACCTCCCACGACTTTTCTTACAGTTTTACGCGAATAATTGACCCGTCATTAGCATCACCGGGAAGCTGGATATTCAACAGGATCAGAACAAACAGTAATGGAGAAATAACTGGTTTTAAAACAATAAATGATACGGTGCTTGAGATAACGCTGTCTGAACCATTCCCTCCTTTCCTGGGTATGCTGAGTATGCCATACTGTTTTGCCATCCCGCGGGAAGCCGTGGAGAAATATAAATCCGAATTCGGAAGGAACCCTGTTGGCACAGGCCCGTTTCGTTTTCATTACTGGAAGGAAGATGAAAAACTCATATTATTAAAAAACAATAAGTACTTTGAGAAAGACAGCCTGGGAATATCGCTTCCTTACCTGGATGCAGTTTCTATAACATTTATTAAAGACAAGCAATCAGAATTTCTTGAATTTTTAAAAGGAAATATTGATTTTTTGTCAGGAGTACATCCTGTTTATAAAGATGAGCTGTTAACAAGATCAGGCAGGCTCAATTCCAAATACAGAGATAAATACCAGTTGATAACGGATGCCTACCTGAATACCGAATATCTGGGGTTTCTTCTGGATGAAAATATCACTGACTCAACTAATCCCTTACGGGATATACGAGTCAGAAAGGCTATTAATTATGGATTTGACAGGAAAAAGATGATGAAATACCTTCGTAACAATATAGGTGTACCTGCGCAATCAGGCTTTATTCCTGTTGGAATACCTTCATTTAGTAATGATTTAACAGGATATTACCATCATCCCGATACGGCGGCTTTCTTATTACAGGAGGCCGGTTATCCAAACGGTAAGGAACTGCCAACTATTACTCTTACCACAACATCGGATTATCTTGATTTGTGTGAATTTATTCAGTATGAACTTGCGGGACTTGGTATTCGCTTAAAAATTGAGGTTGCCACCGGGGCATCATTCAGGAACCGTGTGGCTAATTCTAACCTTGATTTTTTCCGGGGTTCATGGATTGCAGATTATCCCGATGCCGAAAATTATTTCCTGTTATTCGTTACTGATAACTTCAGTCCTGCAGGTCCTAACTATACTCACTTTTCAAATCCTTTGTATGATTCCCTTTATTATCGTTCAATTAAAACACCTTATGAAAAAGAAAGATATAAAATTTACAGGGAAATGGATAGTCTGTTAATTGACAACGCGGCTATTGTACCGCTATATTATGACCAGTCAGCCAGATTTACCCATAAAAAAGTTAAAGGGCTGGGATCAAACCCTATGAACATGTTGGTTCTCAAATATGTACAAATAGTCGATTAAAGCTGTTTACCCTCATTAAGAATAGCATCTATTTCTTTTTCAGCTGAATGAAGTTTTTCACGACAATGTTTAATCAAATAACCTGCCCGTTTTACCAAGGCGGCAAGTTCATCCACATCAGGTTCCCCATTCTCAATTTTTTCAAGAATCATCTCAATCTCACTGATTGCCTGATTATAGGAAAGTGCTTTTGTTTTCACTAGAATAAAATTTAGTTATTAAAAATCAATAAGTATCCGGTGTCAATCTTTATTTCGCTTCCTGACTGATTCAATTTTACTGGCAGCTATCCCATCACTGAACATAGTACTAATCGTGTCACTTTTTTTCAAAAGGGAAGAACTTTTAATAATTTTCCCATTTAAAGATGTAATAGTAAAACCCCGTTCCAGAATTTTCTCAGGATTCAGATATTCAATACTTTTATTCAGATTTTGTATAATATTGCTCTTGTTCTGAATAAGCAATGAAGTGCTTCGTTTTGTATGCAGCAAGTAATTTTCAATTATTATTTTAATTGCTTTGATTTTGCTCCCGGATTGTATTTCAAGGAGCTCAGCAGAGCGAAGCAAATCTTTTCTTCTTGATATAAGAAACTGAGACCATGCTCTGGGAAGAACCACCTCCATATTATTTAATGCATTCCTGTTAAAGTCAAGATTATTACGGGATATTATATTTAATTCATAGGATTTCTTTTCCAGGAAGTTTTTCTTTGCAGTTATAATTTTAATAAATTCTTCCGTTATTCTGTCAAGATAATCGCCCAACCGGTTCGTGAAGGTAAGAACAGACGAAATTATGAATTCAGCGACAGCTGTAGGAGTTTTTAAGGCTGTATGCGCAACCAGATCAGCAATTGTATCATCGCGTTCATGACCAATTCCGGTAATAACGGGTATCGGAAACTGACAAATATGCAAGGCAAGCTCGTACGAATTAAACGTATCCAGCTCTGATTGTGCACCTCCGCCCCTTATAATCACTACAACATCAAAATTATCCCCGGTATTAAATATTTGATCAAAAGCATTGATAATTGAAGATTCGGATTTTTCTCCCTGCATTATCGCGGGAAATAAGCGGGAAAAAAAACTAAATCCATATATATTTTTACTGAGTGAGTCTGTAAAATCTCCATACCCGGCTGCTGTTTCAGAACTTATAATGGCAATTCGCTGAGGTACCAAAGGGAAACTTAATTTTTTATTCATATCAATCACCCCTTCGTCCTTTAGTTTTTTCATGACCTCCTGTTTACGTCTTGCAATATCTCCCAGGGTATAGGAAGGGTCTATATCTCTGACGTTCAAACTCAGACCATATATTTCATGGAATTCAGGCTGCACAAGTAACATTACTTTAATTCCCGAATTAAGACTATATCCTGTAATATTCCGGAAGAAGGGCATGATGTTTCTGTAAATATTTGCCCAGACTGTGGCACGCATTCTCGCGATTATTCGGTTACCGGAAACTTCTTTTTCGATGAGCTCCATGTAACAATGACCTGATTTGTTGATATTTAATTCACTAATTTCAGCCGTAACCCAGAGTGATTCCGGATAACCGAGATAGATTACAGACTTTACTGAATAGGCTAATTCGCTGAGTGTAACCGGTTCGTTCATTGTTTAATTAACCGGCTGACCCGGTATTCGTTTTTATTTTGACCTGCAATCAGATATATTCCGGGAGTTAAGTCTGCAGGATAAAAACTTTTTAACTCATAAGCCTGCATATCTACCTGAAATACCTCAACCACTTTTCCAAAAATATTAATAATTTGTATTTCGGTAACCGGAATATCAAAATACAGATTAAAATCGTGTATAAAAGGGTTAGGAAAGATCCCAATTTTTTTCTCTGTTTTATCAGGATCGGAGAGATAATGAAATGCAGCCATAAAATTCGGGATCCCATAACCCGTATTGTTATCAGGGTTCTGAGCCTTGTCAGCTGAAGCGCGGATGCTATGTAATATTTCAGCATTAGATTTGTAAGGGAAAGCTTGCCACAGGCATGCAGTGAGTCCGCTGACCTGAGGTGCTGCAAATGAGGTTCCAAATCCTGTGCCAACAAATCCTGAAGAATTTATGATGGTTGCTTCATATCCAACTGCCATGACATCAGGTTTGATCCTTCCATCGTATGATGGCCCCCTTGAACTGAATGCAGCCAGGTTTCCAAGAGTATCTATTGCTCCGACCGAGAGCACATTTTTGCCATCTGAGGGAGCTGTTATTTTATTCCATGTTTTATTTCCTTCATTGCCGGCACTTGCAACAATAAGCATTCCCTTTTCGAAAGCTTTTTCTGCTGCAACAGTTACCAGCGCTTTTTCTCCATCCATATCTGCGTAAGAATAATTCATTGTGGTATCATTGAACTGACTATAACCCAGTGATGTGGTAATAATATCAACACCGGAACTATCAGCAAATTCAGCTGCCATAATCCAGTTGGCTTCTTCAATCTTATATTCAGAAGAAGCATCCTCCGTTCTTAGTAAAAGAAACCCGGCTTCCGGTGCAGTACCTATAAAAGAACCGGGCAAGAAAGCCGCCATTGCAGATAATGCAGACATACCATGAGAACTTTCAGTAAAAACGTCAGATCCGCTGCTGACAAAATCCCTTGCTTCCAGTATCTGATTACTATCAAACAGATGCCTGAACGCTTCAAATGAATTTACTTTAAAAAAACCCGCATCAAACACAGCAATTTTTATTCCCCGTCCGCGATATCCCAGATCATGTAAAGATTTACCATTCATTATCTGAATTTGTTTCAAACCGGCACCATAATCACTTTCTGTATTGATCCATGGGAAGTATGACAAGCTCGCACATTCCTTCTCCTCATGTAAAAGATTGCCGTCAGAAGAAGTGCTGTATGAAATCAAAGGATCAAAATTCTTTACGAATTCAAGAAGAGCAATATTATTCAGCAAAACAGAATCAGTTGAAGAAGCAATCACTGCATTGAACCATTTACTTGTACCAAGTATTTTCAGTCCCAGATTTGTAAGACTATCGATATATACCTGGTTAACAGGAAGGTCCTCTTCCGTAACCGGAATGTTGTATTTAATTCTTCTGTTAATTGCATCAGGAGATAAAAACTCCCCGGGATTATGTATTGAATAACCGGAATTATTTTTACCGGTGAATTGAATCCAGTATTTTTCAGGGGCGAGTTTTTGTGAGGATACAGTAAGGTAAATGGTG
The DNA here is from genome assembly GCA_964454295.1 of uncultured Bacteroidaceae bacterium. Lineage (GTDB taxonomy): Bacteria > Bacteroidota > Bacteroidia > Bacteroidales > CAYVTV01. Next base: position 1,670 of record CAYVTV010000169.1, on the reverse strand, counting down.
CTGCAAAAGATCAGAATAAAAATTCTAAGAACATGTATACTAATATGATCTGTTGTTTTCACCACCTGATTGAACTTACTAATAAAACAATTCCGGTTCTGAATAATTGCCTATACTTTCCTGAACCCTTCTTGAAAATTCATCCTGTTTTTTTTCATACTCTTTATCAGGAATCATTATCCCGTTATTATATTCGACAACAATTTCAACCTCTCCCTTTTCGTCGTAATAAGTCCATCTGCCATGCATTACCCCATTATAATAATGGCCGCTGATGGAGGGATTTCCATTACCAGTCCATGAATTAAATTCTCCCTCACGATTATTGTTCTGATAATGCCCTCTTAATCTTAATGTGCCATCGCTGAAAAACTGTTCCCAGACACCGTTGCGTTCATCATTAACAAAAACAATTCTTTCAGACACATTTTTATTACTGTAAAATTTCAGGCTTTCCCCTTCCCTTCTGCCTTCTTTATAATTTTCCTTCATAATTAATTGTCCGTCAAACATTGAATAGTAATTCCACGTACTATCTTTATTTTTATCCAGGTAACGCCCCTCGGCAGCCGGTTTACCGTTTTCGTAATATAACCGGGCATAAGCAGATCCTGAATCCTCGCTGTAGATCATTTCAGCCTGCAGAATTCCTCCGGGATAGTACCTTTTAAATTCGCCAACCGGCATATCATTTACAAAATATCCCTCATATTTCACTTTACCGCCGGGATAAAACGTAATCCAGTACCCGGTTTTTCTTCCATGTTCATCAAGCTGATTAACAGGATTTTCCTGTGATAAAAGAGATTTCGGAAATAATAAAACAAATATTATCAATAAAGTAAAGCACCTCATCTGCCCGCATATTAGATTAGCTTTATATTTCCTCAAAGATAATATTTTCAGCTGAGTTTGATTATAATAAAAAGCTAAGCATAATTCCTGCAGCCACAGCGGAACCTATAACACCTGAAACATTTGGCGCCATAGCATGCATCAGCAGATGATTGGTAGGATCTTCCTTCAGTCCCATATTTTGAACAACCCTTGCACTGTCAGGGACTGCTGAGACACCGGCTGCTCCGATGAGGGGATTGATCTTGTTATCTGCCGTCTGAAAAAGATTCATCACTTTGGCAAATATTATGCCTCCTGCCGTGGCAATCATAAAGGAGAGAGCTCCCAGCCCGAATATTAATAATGAATCAGAAGTTAAAAAGATATCTGCCTGGGTTGACGCTCCAACGGTTAACCCGAGCAGGATGGTAACTATATCAACCATTGCGTTCCTGGCGGTTTCTGCAAGCCGCTTAGTCACCATTGATTCTTTTAACAGATTTCCGAAAAAGAGCATTCCCAGCAAGGGTAACGATGATGGCGAGATAAATGTTGTCAGGATGAGCCCTATTAAAGGAAATAATATCTTTTCGAGTTTTGATACAGCCCTGGGAGGTTTCATGCGTATCCGTCTTTCCTGTTTAGTTGTCAGAAGCCTCATTATGGGAGGTTGAATAACCGGAACAAGAGCCATGTATGAATAGGCAGCAATGGCAATAGGACCAATAAGGTTCTTTACAAATACAGGGTCACCGTTAAGGGTATGTCCTATAATATCGAGTCCGTTAGCCAGTTTGGATGAGAGAAATATTGCTGTAGGACCGTCAGCTCCT
>CAYVTV010000168.1:0-9646 GCA_964454295.1 uncultured Bacteroidaceae bacterium | reverse complement strand
CTGGTAAGAACAAGAAATCCCCATCACCTTAACCTGTTTATCTTTGGGTTATGTTCTATGATTTTTTTACCTTTTTTTCAGTTTTCAAGCTTGCCTCTGCTGTCAGTAAATGAAATATTGATATTAACCTCATTGGGATTAATGACACTGGTAGCCTATGTTTCTTTTGCTCTTGCCCTGAAATATGCAGAAGCAAATAAAGTTAGTGTGATTATAACCATGAATCCCATTCTGACCTTTGTTTCAATGGCTCTTCTTGAAGTGGCTGCAGTCAGCTGGATTGAATTTGAAAAGTTCACACTCCTGAGCCTGGCCGGCTCAGCTCTTGTATGTGGCGGAGCCGTTCTGGTAATTATTTCCAGGGGGAAGCTATATGTCCGTTAAGATTTTTTTTTCCTGGTTACATACGAAGCTGCCAGCATAAATATTCCAAAAAACAGCATACATACACCCGACCAGATGTTAATATTAATATGAAGCGAGGCTTCGTACATTTCATCTCCTCCGGTTGAAAGGCCGAAAATAGTCAGTAGTATGCCGAAGAGGGTAAACATTGCCCCGATAGGTATTTTTATATCAAGTCCCATGATCTTATAATTATATTTTTACCAATAGATAATAGTGAGAATTATTACAATTACTGCAACGCCGATAGCCCAAACCTCAGGCTTCTGGTACCAGTGCTTACTGTCGTCGACCACTTTTGGGGTAAGGGAGTAAACGAGGCCAACGAGTTCCGTCTCTGATTTTTTCTGTTTTGTCACCACTGACACAACCACAGTTACCACCAGGGCCATTGAGAATGCAAAGATGGCAATCCAGAAATTCTGAGCCATCTCACTTGGGAATGTATTAAGAACAGTTCCTGTCCACCCTCCCTTAACAAGTGAAGTTGCACCCGCAGGTTGGGTAAAACCGTGAACCATTGCTGCGGTGAATGTCCCGGATATCAATCCGAAGAAAGCTCCGTGTCCGGTAGTTCTTTTAGTGAACATACCCAAAAGAAATGCTGCAAAGAGCGGTGCATTGATAAATGCAAAGATCAGTTGCAGAAAGTCCATCACATTGTTGAATTGTTTAGCTACATAAGCAGTGAGTATGCTAACGGTAACGCCAACAATAGTGGTTATCTGTCCCACTCTGAGGTAATGCCTGTCAGATTTTCCGGGTACAATATAACTCTGGTAGATGTCGTAGGTCCATACTGTATTAAAAGCAGTGACATTTCCGGCCATACCGCTCATAAAGGAAGCCATAAGCGCAGTTAAGCCAAGTCCCAGCACGCCGGTAGGCAGGAATCGGTTTAAGAGCATAGGTATCACCAGGTCATAATCGTATCCTGTTCCCTTCAATGGTAATTGAAATGCTTCATCTCCCATATTAATCAGGGCGATGGCAATCATGCCGGGAAGTATGACAAGGAAGGGGAGAAACATCTTGGGGATAGCACCGATCAGCGGGGTTTTTCGTGCCGCACTCATTGAACCGGCAGCCATTGCCCTCTGAACCACAAGGAAATTGGTGCACCAGTACCCAAAGGCCAGAACAAAGCCAAGGCCGAAGAAGATACCCATCCAGCTTCCTAAAGGATGTTCAGGAGAAATAGTTTTCCATGAATGTTCAAATCCCTGCGACGCAACATTCATGGAGAGTTTTTCAACCAGGCCATCCCATCCTCCCACTTTCATCATTCCGATGATGACCAGGGGCAGGAAGCCGATTACTATAAGGAAAAACTGCAACACTTCATTGTAGATAGCTGAGCTTAATCCTCCAAGGTAGGTGTATACCAATACTATGGAGGCAGAAATAATCAGGCTCATGTGAAAATTCCATCCCAGCAGGGTTTCCATTAATAAGGCAAGGGCATACATGGAAATGCCGGATGCAAATATGGTCATAATTGCAAATGAGAATGCATTAAAACCTCTCGTTTTCTCATCGAACCGCAGTTTTAGGTATTCAGGAACCGATCTGGCTTTTGAACCGTAATAAAAAGGCATCATGAAAATGGCCAGAAATAACATGGCGGGTATGGCTCCTATCCAGTAAAAATGGACCGTGGCAAATCCATACTTTGCCCCTGATGCCGCCATTCCGATAACTTCAAGTGCACCAAGATTGGCAGATATAAAAGCAAGCCCTGTTATCCAGGCAGGTAAAGACCTTCCGGCTTCAAGAAATGCTGTGGCATCTTTCATGTATTTTTTTAAGGCCCAGCCTATGCCTAATACAAAACCGAAATAAGTCAGCATGATTGAATAATCAACCCAGGTGAGATTAAATGTGTTCATTTCTTTTTAAATAAAATTTAATCCCCAAATGTAAAAACAAATTTATTTTGTCCAACTGCTCCCGCATTTAATACCTGATAAAAAATATAAAGATGATGTATTTTTTTTATGCTTGAGTAAACATGGGAAAGTAATTTCATCCCTGAATTACTCAATTCGTTAGTCTCACCCCAACGCAATTTTATTCAACTATATTATTTTGCAAGTTGCAGAAATACAAGAATATCACCCTAAAGGTGGTGCCGGAGTTGCATTCGGAAAGTGAAACAAAAAGTCACGGAAACACCTTATTAAGATACGGGTTTTATTTTAAAAAGAGAGTTTGTGTTTTTCATATTGTAAGGTGTTATTTAAAATAAATCCAAATTACATAAAGTCTTTTAAAATTACAATTTAAGCGTTAAGTTTACACTTAAAAATATTTTAAAACTATGACAACAATTGACTGGATCACGTTAGGATTATTCTGTATGGCCCTGATTGGAATAATATTCTGGGTGTTAAGGAAAAAAGACAAGGACACTTCCGATTATTTTCTTGCAGGCCGTGATGCTACCTGGATAGCCATAGGAGCATCAATCTTTGCCTCCAACATAGGGTCGGAGCATCTTGTGGGCCTTGCAGGTGCCGGAGCTGAGAGTGGCATGGCAATGGCTCACTGGGAAGTGCATGGCTGGCTGATCCTTATGCTCGGATGGTTGTTTGTTCCCTTCTATGCACGCAGTGGAGTTTTCACCATGCCCGAGTTCCTGGAAAGGCGTTATAATGCTCATGCACGTTCATTCCTGTCAATCATTTCCCTGGTAAGTTATGTACTGACCAAGGTGGCGGTTACTGTGTATGCAGGAGGGGTGGTGTTTAAAGATGTGTTTGGGATTGATGCAATACGGTTCGGAAGTGTTGAGGTGGATTTCTTCTGGATCAGCGCCATCGGACTGGTACTGATCACGGGGTTGTATACCACTTTTGGAGGTATGAAGGCTGTACTCTACACCTCTGTATTACAAACGCCTGTACTCTTATTCGGGTCCGTTGCCATACTTGTAATAGGACTTGTCAAACTGGGTGGATGGGCTGAAATGATGGAGATATGCAGAGCAACTCCTGTAAACGATTTTGGTGATAGCATGACCAGCCTGATACGTTCACCGCGTGATGCGGAGTTTCCGTGGACAGGAGTGCTGCTGGGGTCTGCAATCATAGGATTCTGGTACTGGTGTACCGACCAGTATATTGTTCAGCGTGTGCTGTCGGGCAGGGATCAGAAACAGGCCCGGCGGGGGACTATCTTCGGTGCCTATTTGAAGCTCACCCCTGTTTTTATTTTTCTTATTCCGGGGATGATAGCATTTGCCATGACGCAGAAGATCGACCCTGAAACACAGAGACCATTGCTTGACCTGGCCAGCAATGATGCAGCCTTTTCAACACTGGTAAGAGTCCTTCTGCCTAAGGGATTTACAGGAATCGTTGTGGGTGGTATTCTTGCCGCTTTGATGAGTTCACTGGCTTCACTCTTTAATTCTTCTTCCATGCTTTTCACAGTGGATTTCTATAAGAAATATAAACCCGATGCTTCAGAAAAACATTATTTGATGATAGGCAGACTAGCTACCATTGTTATTGTTATTCTCGGCATTTTATGGATACCTGTGATGAAGGGACTGGGGAAGGTGCTGTATGCCTATCTGCAGGATGTGCAATCGTTGCTGGCACCGGGTATTGCCGCTGTATTTCTGTTGGGAGTGATCTCAAAACGCACCACACCCAAAGCCGGATTTACCGGATTAGTGGTAGGATTTGTGTTAGGAATGCTCAGACTCGGGATGAAAGTATACTACGGAACCGATAACGGCGACGGATTTTTCTATGAGCTGATTGTTGCGCCAAACTGGCTCCATTATTCCATATCTTTATTTTTTATCATTATAGGTATTATGGTAATTATAAGTTTCTTTACCGAACGCATGGACCCTGAAAAGATCCGCGGATTATACTTTGGCTCAGCTAGTCCCGAACAAAGGGCAGTAACCAGGGCAAGCTGGAACCACTGGGATGTGATCAATTCAGCGATCATAATTTCAATTATCATAGCATTCTATATTTATTTCTGGTAGTTATAGTAAATTTATATTATGGCTAGTTTTTATGATATACATAAGAAGGTATATGTTGCCATTGATTGTATTATTTTCGGTTTTGATGAAAAGGGGCTGAAATTACTTTTAATAAAAAGGAATTTTGAACCACAGAAAGGAGAATGGTCATTAATGGGTGGATTTCTAAAGCCTGAAGAGAGTCTTGATGATGCTGCAAAAAGAATTCTGCATGATCTTACCGGATTGCATGATATTTACCTGGAACAGCTTTTTACATTCGGTGATCCTGATCGCGACCCGGGCGACAGGGTAATCTCTGTCGCCTATTTCTCAATTATAAGGTTAAGCCAGTACGATGAGTTCAGAAATTCCAGGTATGAAGCCAGATGGTTTCCTTTGAAAGCGCTGCCTGATCTGGTCTTTGATCATAAATCCATGATAAAGAAAGCCATGAAACGTTTGCAGAGAAGGGCAACCTCTGAACCTATTGGCTTTGAACTATTACCCGAAAAATTTACCATGCCCCGTTTGTTGAATTTATACGAAGCAATATATCTGCAAAAATTAGACAAAAGAAATTTCAGGAAGAAAATTTTTCAGATGGGTATTCTGGAAAAACTCGATGAGAAGGATAAGTCGGGTTCGAAAAAAGGAGCATTTTTGTACAGGTTCGACAAACACAGGTATGATGCGTTGATAGATGCAGGTGACCATTTTAATTTCATGTAGGGACTGTTTTATAAGTCCTTTGTGCACCTTCGTGTAAACCTTTGTGTCCTTTGTGGTTTATTCGTATACGTTATTTAACCACAAAGGACACTAAGGACAACACAAAGCACACAAAGAAGTATTAATCAGGGATATATAATTTGTGTCCTTCGTGCGTACTTTGTGTCCTTTGTGGTTAAAAATAAATGCAAGACTGATATTATTAACATTATATAAAAATTATTTATGAACCTAAAAAATTATGAAGCATGGTTTATTACAGGAAGTCAGGAGTTGTACGGAAAAGAAACCCTGCAAAAGGTGGCGGAAAATTCACACATCATTGCTGAAGCATTGAATGCGGATGTTCAAAACCCTGTAACCATCAAATGTAAACCTGTTGCTACCGGACCTGAAGCTATATTGAATATCATTCTGGAAGCCAATAATACTGCAAATTGTGTCGGGTTAATCACATGGATGCATACCTTCTCTCCAGCAAAAATGTGGATTGCCGGATTAAAAGCACTCAACAAGCCTATCCTTCATCTTCACACGCAATTTAACCGCGATTTACCATGGCATAGTATTGATATGGATTTTATGAACCTGAACCAGTCTGCTCATGGTGACCGTGAGTATGGTTTTATACTAAGCAGAATGAGAATGGAACGTAAGGTAATTGTGGGGCATTGGGAGCAGCAGTCGGTGCGACACAAGCTGGCGATGTGGCTTCGTGCGGCATGCGCATGGAACGACTGGCAGGGGATGAAGGTTGCCAGGTTCGGTGACAATATGCGTGAGGTGGCAGTAACCGAAGGAGATAAGGTGGAAGCACAGTTAAGGTTAGGATATTCGGTTAACGGATATGGAGTTGGAAATCTTGTTGAGGCTATTCAGAGGATTAAGAATGAGGAAGTTGATTCTCTTTTACATGAGTATGAGCAGACATATTCACTGGCAGAAAATCTGAAAAAAGGAGGAGAAAAGCGGCAATCTTTAGTTGAGGCTGCAAAAATAGAGGCAGGGATGCTGAAGTTCCTTGAAAGTGGAGGTTTCAAAGCATTCACCACCACATTTGAAGATCTGCATGGTCTGGGGCAGTTGCCCGGCCTTGCTGTTCAAAGGTTGATGGCTAAAGGGTATGGTTTTGGCGCTGAAGGCGACTGGAAAACAGCCGCACTTGTCAGGGCAATGAAGGTTATGGCTGCCGGCCTTCCCGGCGGAACATCTTTCATGGAAGACTATACCTACCATCTTGATCCTTCCGGAATGAAAGTGCTTGGTGCCCATATGCTTGAAGTTTGTCCTTCCATCTCCGACAGCAAAGCGCATCTGGAAATACACCCCCTTGGAATAGGAGGAAAAAGTGATCCTGTAAGACTTGTTTTCAATGTACCCAGGGGTGACGGTATTAATGTTTCTGTAATTGATATGGGTGCACGCTTCAGGATGCTTATCAATCCATGTAAAGTTGTGGCACCTGACAATGCCCTTCCTAATCTTCCGGTAGCCAGGGTAGTATGGATGCCGGAACCAAATCTTGAAATAGCAGCCGAAGCATGGATACATGCAGGTGGAGCCCATCATACAGGATTTAGTATGGCATTGAACGCGGAAATTATGGAAGATTTTGCAGAAATTGCAGGAATTGAAAGCCTGTTAATTGATAAAAATACTTCGATTTCTCAGTTTAAAAAAGAACTCAGGTGGAATGACATATATTATCACCTGGCTAAAGGCATTTAGATTTTTGTTTTAACATAGTATATATTTACCTTTAGCTCAATAATAACTGAACTTTATGTTAGGAAATTTAAAACATTCAGTATATCTCGCAAATCAGGAACTGGTAGATTTTAACCTTGTGATATTTACCTGGGGAAATGTGAGTGGAATAGACAGGGAGAAGGGGCTTGTGGTTATTAAACCTTCCGGTGTCCGCTACCAGGAAATGTCCCCTGACGATATGGTAATTGTTGATCTGGATGGCAGGAGTGTTGAGGGAAAGTATAAACCATCATCTGATCTGCCTACTCATCTTGAATTATACAGGAGCTTTCCGGAGATTGGGGGTATCGTGCACACACATTCACCATGGGCTACCTCCTGGGCACAGGCAAAAAGACCAATTCCGGTCTTTGGCACTACTCATGCCGATTATTTTTACGGAGATATTCCCTGTACGCGCCAGTTGAGGGAAGATGAAGCAGCGTCTGATTATGAGCTTAATACAGGGAAACTTATCATTGAAACCATAGGAAAAAGAAATCCGATGGAAATACCTGCCATCCTGGTGTCGGGTCACGGGCCTTTTGCCTGGGGGAAAAATACGGCTGAAGCCGTTCATAATGCAGTGGTCCTTGAAGAAGTGGCAAAAATGGCTTTCAGGACTGTGGTTCTGGGAAATGAAAGCAGACTGGATCAATATCTGCTGGATAAGCATTACAGAAGGAAACACGGAAAGGATGCGTATTATGGACAGGGGGAATAATTGATGCGTCCTCCTTTGTGTACCTTCGTGTATTCCTTCGCGTCCTTTGTGGTTAACCATTTAACGTTTATAACCACAAAGGACACGAAGGTTGTCACGAAGGTACACGAAGGGTAGATTAATAATCACTTGACTTAAGAATATATAATTAAAAACTTACTTATGGCTCAAAAATTTGTTATTGGGATTGATTACGGTACAGATTCCGTTCGTTCACTGATTGTTAATGCTTCCACAGGTAAGGAAGTGGCAACCTCAGTGTTTAACTATCCAAGGTGGAAAGAAGGTAAATTCTCTGATCCTTCAAAAAACCAGTTCAGGCAACATCCACTGGATTATCTTGAGGGACTGGAAGTTACGGTGAGAGAAACGCTGAAGCAGGTATCTGATGATATCCGTAGTAATATTGCAGGTATTTCGATTGACACAACAGGTTCCACACCTGTTGCGGTGAACAGGGAGGGAACTCCTCTCTCACTCACACCGGGTTTTGAAGGCGATCCGGATGCCATGTTCATTTTATGGAAAGATCATACAGCGGTAAAAGAAGCTGATGAGATTAACAAACATGCAAAAACATGGGGAGGTGTTGATTATACAAAATATGAGGGAGGTATTTATTCCTCAGAATGGTTTTGGGCAAAAATTTTGCATATTTTACGCAGGAATGAACGTATAAGAAATGCAGCTTTTTCATGGGTGGAGCATTGCGACTGGATAACAGGTGTTCTTGCCGGAAACATCAATCCTTTAACTGTGATCAGGAGCAGGTGTGCTGCCGGTCACAAAGCGATGTGGCACGAGGAATGGGGAGGATTACCGTCAGAGGAATTTCTTGTCAGGCTTGATCCCCTTTTAAAAGGATTAAGGGACAGACTTTACTCCAAAACATATGCTGTTGATTATAAAGTTGGTGATCTTACAGAGGAGTGGAAGAAGAAACTGGGTCTTACAGGGAATGTTGCTGTAGGAGCCGCTGCTTTTGATGCACATCTTGGAGCTGTCGGAGGGGAGATAAAGCCTTTCTACCTTAGTAAGGTAATGGGTACATCTACATGTGACATGATGGTCAGCCAATTACAGGAAGGAGAAGAAAAACTGATCAGAGGTATTTGCGGCCAGGTAGATGGCAGTATTATTCCCGGAATGCTGGGACTTGAAGCAGGCCAATCTGCATTCGGTGATATCTATGCGTGGTTCAGGGATGTAATTTATCAGCCTGCAGGAAAGATTATCACCGGCGCTCAATATTTAAATTCTGAGAACAGAGACCGGCTTCTTTCTGATCTGTATGAATCAATCATACCTTTACTCTCAGAAGAAGCAGAGAGAATCCCTCCTTCGGAGTCTGCCCCTGTTGCACTGGACTGGATGAACGGACGACGCACTCCTGATGCCAATCAGAACCTGAAAGGTGCAATAACAGGTCTTACACTGGGATCAACTGCTCCCGTCATATTTCGTGCACTGGTTGAAGCCACTGCTTTCGGGGCAAAAATGATCATTGACAGATTCATTAACGAGGGCGTTCGTATTGACGGGGTAATTGCCCTGGGGGGTGTGGCTAAGAAATCTCCTTTTGTTATGCAGGTGGTTTGTGATGTTCTTAATATGCCCATACTGGTTGTGCGTTCGGAACAAACATGTGCACTGGGTGCTGCAATGGCTGCCGCAGTGGTTGCAGATATATATCCTGATATTGAAACAGCACAGCAGAAAATGGGCAGCGGGTTTGAGAAGGAATATCATCCTGACCCGGGGAATGCGGAGAAGTATAAGGTTTTATTTCAGAAATATAAACAGATGGGAGTATTTATTGAAGGCATTACAGCATAACCGGTATTTCAATATTTCCTCTCTGCCAGTAGTTTTTTGATCCGTCATTTTTCAACTTCCAGGTCTCCGTAAGATAGAACTAATTATAAATTTCGACCTCCAACTCTCAACTTTCAACTTTCGACTTTCAACTTTCAACTTTCGACTTTCAACTTTCGACTGTCTTTTCATAATATAGGTTGACGTAAAGTTTGGTTAAAAACTTTCGTAAATTT
>CAYVTV010000167.1:0-9685 GCA_964454295.1 uncultured Bacteroidaceae bacterium | reverse complement strand
GTATTTACTCAGATTATCTTAAAAATACAATAAGATTTTTAATACCATGTGGATAGAGAGAACCGTTAAAGTTAAAATAGTAAATGCAGTGAAAATCCCGGGGTTGGAAAACTAAATTAAATAAGCATAATTTGCCTTGGATTACTAAATTAATATTATTTCTTTGATGAAATCCAGGTTTGTCCAAGAGCGATTATGGCTCTTCGTTATTTTTATGAAAAGATGCCTGATTTGCATGTTGTTGCAGCCGGTTCACTCCTGGAATTTGCTTTTAGTGAAATTTCATTTCCTGTTGGTCGCATTCAATCAATGGAAGTTCATCCCATGAATTTTTCAGAATTTTTACTGGCATTAAATTACTGAAAAGCGGCAGAAATTTGCAATAATCAAATCTCTGATGTTTCAACATCCATCCATGAATTTCTTATAGAACAGCTTCGGATTTACTGGTTGGTTGGCGGAATGCCGGAGTGTATAAAAGAGTATGTAAATACGAAATCACTCAAAAAAGCCGCAGAAGTTCAGGATGAGATTTGTGAAACATATCGGTTGGACTTTAATAAATACAAACCAAAGACTGATGTAAATTGTCTCAATGCAGTTTTTTCAGGGATTGCGGCCAATATTGGCAAACAAATAAAATATACAAGTCTGGCTATCGACTTCACTATTCCAACAATCAAAAAAGCTTATGAAAGTTTATTAATGGCCAGGATAGCTAAAAAAGTAAAGTCATTAAGCAACATTGGAATACCGATGGATGTATTTGCGTCTGACAAAAAATTTAAAAACCTGTTCCTGGATATCGGACTAATGAACAGGGTGATGGGAATTGACTACAATGAAGCTCTTAGTCATAAAAATCTACTAGCTATTTACCGGGGACAACTTGCTGAACAGTTTGTTGGCCAGGAGTTTACTATTGCGACCAATAACCAGCTGTATTACTGGGCGCGGGATGCTAAAAACAGTTGTGCCGAAATTGATTATTTAGTGAACTTTGAAGGAATGATTTACCCTGTTGAAGTTAAAGACGGGCCTTCCGGAAAGCTTCGAAGCTTGCATCTCTACCGCGAAACTTACCAGCCTTCCTGGTCTGTTGTATTTCATGCAGGACAGACAGGCATCCTTGAAAATGAAAAGATTGTTTTTCTGCCACTTTATTTTGCGGGTGCGTTTGCTCAGTTTGGGATCAACTTTGGAAGTATTAAAAGAGGTCGCATTTTGTAAATTGACTTAACACCCCTTACTTTGTTACATTTTTTGATCATTTTTGCCCTGACTTTTTTACATATGTGGATACAAGCAGAAATGCCTGCATTAAACGATCTGAATAAGGCATGGAATGGAGCCATTATTCCACACATTATATTGCAGGAACTAGTTTCATTAAACGATCATTTACATAAAAAAACAAAACTCATCCAAGTAGCCGACGGCGGAATCGGTAAAGGCTTCCGTGGTATAAAAGTTTTCGCACCTATCCATATTAAGACAGTAGAAAAATGAACGAAAAACAAATTTAAAACATAAAATGATTTATTTTAGTAGTAAAATTAAAAAACTACTATTATGGAATCAGAAACAACTTATAAAAAAGGTTTAAAACTTGAAGAATTATTTGCAAGGCACATGAAAGATAAATTAGGATATGATAAGATTAGGGTTCGTGCGCATTTACCCGGACAGGATAATGCTAAAGGAACGGAAGCTGATATATTGGCCAGAAAATCTAATGATATTAAAGAAATGGCTGAATATTTAGTATTACCATCCTTGTTAATTGGAGTTGCATCAGCTCTTTTAGCATTTTTCGATATAATAAGTGATGTATCAATAATATCATTGTGTAGTGATATAATATTCCCAATATCCGCAGTAGTGTTTATAATATCGTTTATAGTTAATCAATTATTAAATTGGGAATGGACATGGGTTGAATGTAAAAATTTGAAAGGACAGGCAAATATTAATCAGGTATCTAAATTAGTACGTGAATATGAAGATTATAATAATGTTGAAAATAAGGAATTTAATATAACCAATTTAATATTTGTTTCAGCGAATGGTTTTATTGAAAATGCAATTAAATACGCTGAGAAAAAAGATATTAAATGTTATCAATTAAATGATAAAGAGGAATTTACAGAATCAAAATATTGGTCATAACTTAAATATTGTAATCATGGAAACAACTGATGAAAAACGTTTTACAAGGTATGAAATAAGAAGAAATTTACTTCTTGGTCTTGTAATGGGATTTTTTCTTGGCTATGTGCTAATGCAAAAACGTATAATAAAATGAACTTAACCGTCCTTCATAGGAAATTCGGTACACAGGACAAGTGTGTAGCCTATCTTGAAAAGCTAAGATGGGGGAAAGCTCCTGCGTGTGTGCATTGTGGTTCTATGAATGTGACGAAAAGAAAAGATTCTATTCGCTGGCATTGCAATGATGAAAACAGGGATTACAGCGTATTAGCAGGTACAATCTTTGAAGATACCCGTTTACCGCTACCTAAGTTTTTTGAGATATTGCTGTTTATGAACAATGCAAAGATGGGCGTTAGTGCATCTGAAATATCCCGTAATGTAGGTATTAAATACCATACAGCCTGGTACGCTTGTCATAGGGCAAGATGTGCCATGATTGACAATGAGATACGGTTAGAGGGCATGGTCGAGTTTGACGAGGCGTATTTAGGTGGTAAGAAGCGCAAAAAATCAAAGAAAGCCTTTGACAATGAACCTAACTTGGCGCAAGTAAGTGAGAAGCGAGGCAGGGGAACGCACAAGATTCCAGTTGTCGGGGCTGTTGAAAAGAAAGGCAGGGTTTACGTAAAGATCATTGAAAAGCTGACAAGCAGAAACTTACTGGCAATGCTTAAACAAACGGTTAAAACGGATGATAGCATTGTTTTTACAGATGACTTTAAAAGTTACCGGAAATTTGATGAATCCGTTGAGCATATTACCATAAAGCACAGTGAAGGATATGGTAAAGGCATACGGACAGTTAATACTATTGAGGGTTTCTGGTCTATTTTAAAGAATGGAATACGAGGAAGCTATCGGGCAATAAGTAAAAAGTACCTTCCTTTTTACCTTGCTGAGTTCTCTTATAAATACAATAACCGTCATTTACAGGAAGGGGCATTTACTAAACTCCTTGAAAACACTGTAAAAGCGGATAAATGTATGATAAATTATAAACCTAAAGGCGATACTAAGGAAATCGTCTATGGGCGTAGGAAACTTAAAAAAGCAGTATAAAAATGGAACTAAAAGAATTAGAACAAATTGATTTTAAGAAAGTGCATATTCATGATTTATTTAGAGTGCTTATTACATCTTTCGCATGTACCAGAATAACTGAGAGCGAATTTCATGACGTAAGAACATCTAATTTAATGGATTTCGCATATTCTGTTTCATCATGTGCGCTTAAAGATTTTGGGGTTCATGGAGAAGGGAAAGACCCGAAGGAATATTTCAATCATTGGGTTGATCTGGTTTCTCAATCTCTAAAATCTCATCGTGAGGAATGTAAACATCCTCTTTGTGAGGAAGTATATTAAACTTCCATTCATAAACTTTGTTGTCTCTATCAGGATTAGGTCTGAATATACCAACCAAAACCTGACGGTTCTTTAAAGTAATTGAACATTTGTAGTAAAAATAATCATTAAGGATGTCGTTTACAGAAGGATTGAGGGTTTTCATAGTTTAATAAGTTGTTGAGTATGTCAAAGTTATGAAAAAGTAAATGAAATTATTTGATATAATGAAAAATATAGTGAAATTAATTGATAGTCAATTTAATATAAACAATGCACTGTCCTAATATGGATAGGTGCGAAAGTTTTTATCAATCGGTGTATAGGGTTGGATCATTTTCCCATCGATTGACCATGGCCGTTGCTCAGAAGGATACTTGCGTTCTGGCTCATTCTCTCCCGGTCGTTTAATCGTAGGATTAAAATAGTTGCACGCTCAATCTTTGAGACCGTAGAAGCGGTCGAAGCCCTGCTCCGCCGGCAGCCCCGCCATCGTCACTTAAGATAACATGAGATCCGTAACCGAATTCACCATCAGTAACCCATTCATCCGAGTTTTTTGCGGTATAGCTATGATTGGCAGGTATAACTATTCTATTTTTATATTTCTCTGATTTTAACTGAATACCAATTCCAGGTCCGGTAGCATACCATCCCCAATCAGAATTCTTGCATGTTGCTGTTAAATCTTCCGGCTCTGACCATTTCAAGCCATCATCATCAGAGTAACACATGAATGGACGACGTGTATCGACAACTTCCTTTTTTATTGCTTCATGCTCAACATATGCACCCGAATTCCAGGTCATCATTAAAATAATTCTTCCTGTTTCCTGATCAATTACAGGACAAGGATTACCGCAAGTATTACCTCCATCGTACCAAACAATGGATTGTTCGCTCCAGGTTTAACCATTATCGCTTGAACGTTTTACTAAAAGGTCAATATCACCGGAATCACCTCCATCTTCAGCTCGTCCCTCACAGAAAATCAATACCGTCCCCTTTTGCGTTACAATAATCGATAGAATACGATACTTTGTATAGTTCGGGTAAGGAGCATATAGCGGTTTTGGACAGGGTCCCATAGAATCTGGTTATGGGTATCGGCATCTATGCCGGTGACGGAATTTCCATTATTAATAGTTCAAATCATAATGTATTGATTTACAATGCATGTAATAAAAGAGCACATCAGTAATAAGCCAGTTGAAAAGAAATAAATTTTATAATTATTGACTCCAGTTATTATGAAATGGTAAGTGATTCAAATCAACATTTCCTCCTGAAAGTATAATACCTGTATTCTTATTTTTAAATTATCGTATATTTTTAATAATGGCGGCAAGGGCTATCGCACTTGAAGGTTCTACAATAATTTTCATTCTTTCCCATATCAATCGCATGGATGAAATGATTTCCTCTTCTTCAACCCTGATAATTTCTTTTACTAGTTGTTTTATTATGGGAAAATTTAAATCGCCAAGGTTTGTTTTTAATCCATCTGCAATAGTAACGGGATTTAAGGAAGGTTGAATGATACCGCTTTTTAGCGAATGATAAGCATCAGCAGCAGCAGAGGGTTCAGCCCCTATAACTTCAATGTTCTTATTAATATAATATGCTGCTAATGCAGTTCCTGCGAGTAGTCCACCTCCACCAACCGTAACAATTATAGTCGAAAGATTTTTGATTTCTTCAAGAAACTCAATGCAAGCCGTGCCTTGTCCTAATATTACATTTAACTGATTTGAAGAATGTAACAATATTGCTCCTGTTTCTTTTATTATTTCTTTTGCTTTTTCTTCTCTTGGACGGATGCCAGGATTACATTCCAATACCCTCCCCCCATATCCCTTAACTGCCTTTTTTTTAAATTCTGAAGCATTGTCTGGCATAACAATATATGATTCTACCCCTGTCATGCCCGCTGCAAAAGCAACTGCCTGAGCAAAATTACCTGACGAATGAGTCACCACTCCCTTTTTCTTGTCTTTGTCACTAAGCTGAAGTACGGCATTTATTGCACCCCTGATTTTGAATGATCCAGTCTTTTGAAAATTTTCACATTTAAAGTAAATATTGCATCCTGCTATACGGTTTATAGCAGATGAGGATAATACAGAAGTATAATGAATATTGGTTCTTATTCTTTTTTTGCATCCATTAATATGCTATACGGAGGTAACAAAACCAATGTTTTTCTTATTAAATTCCTTACAACTTACTAGTTAATTCATAGTGCAATTTTAAAAGCATTGCATTTTAACTCTATCTATTTTAATGTTTTTCCCTTTCTTAAACTAAAACAAAGAATATTCATAATAACAGGATAGAAATAATAAACTAGTATAATTAATTTGCAATTACCTAATATTATATGCCAGGATAAATTTTTAAATATTCATTCGTTAATTTTTATTGTTTTATTAAAATTGTATACGACCTACTCATTCAGATAATATTTCTCCATCACAGGTCTCCAAATATTCATTAATTCACTATTAATATCTAAAGGTAAAGTAGCATCTTCAGGTAGAAAGGATTCATAAGGTTTTAACTTTGTAAGCTCTTCAAACTCTGATCTTATATTATTTAAGTTTTGTGTTTGGGTTAAAATATCCATAATAGAGGCTGAGATAACTTTAGCTCCAGCAATCAAACCTTTCCATGCGGCTGATCCATAACTTGCGCTAACTCTTGACCAATGGTGACCAATAACTCCTGGAATACTACCTGGAAATCTTAGCGTTGCAGTAGGACAAACAAGTGACACATCTCCTACATCTGAAGAGCCACCTCCAATAAAAATATCTGGAGGAGCTTTTAATGAAGACACCTGCTTTGGCATTCCTGTCTCTTTTACTCCCAATTTTCTCTGTATTTCCTGTGCAAATTTATTTTCTTCTTCAGACCACTCTGGCATGCCAATAAGCTCAATATTTCTTTGTAATAACTCTGCGAGTGCTTTGTTTGAATATTGTTGATGAACCGCTGAAACGAATTGGATCTTAAATAATTCTGAACCAGTTGCAAGTGCAGCAGCCTTAGCACAATTAACTACTCTCTCATATGTATTTAATAAACGTTCATCATTATCTTTTATAACATAGTGAACAGAAGCCATATCAGGAACAACATTAGGAGCTTGGCCTCCATCTTTTATTATATAGGAAAGCCTGGTGGAATAATGAAGATGTTCTCTTAAAAAATTTGTAGCAACATTCATTATTTCAACAGCATCTAGTGCACTCCTTCCATTCCATGGCACCACCGAACTATGCGCAGATTCCCCCTTAAATGAAAATATGACGCTATAAGCTGCACTTCCGCCTGTGCCATAAGAAGTTTGAAAATAAGGTCCAGAATGATTGTCAATAACAACATCAACATCTTTAAATAACCCCTCCCGAATCATATAAGGTCTACTGATCAACATTTCCTCAGCTGGAGATCCAAATACTTTTATCGTTCCTTGAATATTGTATAACTCAATAGATCTTTTTACAGCTATTGCAGATGCAACTGAAGCTGCCGCCATCATATTATGTCCACAAGCATGGCCTGGAGCCCCTTCAATTAACGGACTCTGATAAGGAATTCTTCCTTTCTGTGACATCATTGGTAAGGCATCAAATTCCATCAATACCCCAATTACTGGTTTCCCTGTTCCATATTCAGCAACAAAACAGGTGGGCATACCTGCTAACCCCATTTCAATACTAAATCCCTCCTCTTCAAGGATTCTCGATAATAATTCCACTGATTTAAATTCCTGAAGTCCCAATTCAGCATATGACCAAATAGCATCAGATATCTTTCCGAATTTTTCAACAATATCTGCTTGATTAAGATAGTCTAAAACCTCTCTTTTTTCAGGATAAACATCATTAGTTTTCGAAAATATTTGTGAATGCAAGTTGATAGACAAAGTAAAAATAATTGTTACCAAGATTCCTGATTTTATACGAACTAACTTTTTCATAATCTATAAATTTTATTAATTATTAATTATTTATTTTACTTCATATCATGCTGTTATGACGGCCTATCGGCATATGGACATGACCCCCGAAGGGCTCGACGAAACCAAACCCCCATGTTTTTTTCATATCCTAATTGTGTGTAATAGCATATGGGCGTTTCATCCAAAGAATTAATTTAGTTTATTTTTAGTTTATAAGTTCGGATAGTCTGCCTCACTTTTGCAAGAGAACCTCCATGATTTTTGCTCAAGGAATAAATTCAGTGCTGCAATGCTTATTACAAATGCCCAAATAATCTATTTATCGTCAAGCGAAACTTTACTATTTATAATCCATTTTTTAAAAAATTACCTATACCGGCTTTTACATCCGAAAGCAAATATACCGGTGCTTCGTACTTCAATCCTCCTGAAAAAGGATCCTGATCAGGGGTTATGTGCGGATCAAGATCAACAAACTCGAAGCCACCAATTCCGGCAGCAAAATGAGCCGAAGCCCCCAAACCCAGGCTGGTTTCCAGCATACATCCAATCATCAGCCCAATGTTTGCACTTCGGGCAATGGCTGCAATATCCAATGCTTCAATAATACCGGACTTCATCAGTTTAATATTTATCAAATCGGCACATCCTGTACGAACAACTTCAATGGCATCAGCACTGGTAAATACAGACTCATCGGCAGCTACAGGTATTGAAGTGTGTTCTTTGACAAATTTCATTCCCTGCAGGTCATACTTCACTACCGGTTGTTCAAAAAGCTCAGGAATAATTCCGTTCTTTTCCAGTTCCTCAAGAAAATGGACTGCCTGACTGGGTGAATATCCCTGGTTGGCATCTAGCATTATGCCACAACCCGGGGCACCTTCCTTAATTGCAAGAATTCTGTCGATATCATCAGCCAGTTTTTTCCCAACTTTGGTTTTTAAGGTTCTGTATCCTTGGCTTTTTAATTTTGCGGCGTTAATCTTTGCAATAACAGGTGGTACAATATCAATGGTATAATCAGTTTCAATTATATCTTCAGATCCTCCAAAATATTCATATAATGGCAATTCCAATGTTTTTGTAAAAGCATCGATTAAAGCCATCTCAAGAGCACATCGGGCAGTCACCTGTGCCCAAAACACATTCTTTAATTGTTTGGATATCTGCCGATAACCAGCAGCATCCTTCCCCAGCAAAAAAGATCTGCAACTTTCCAATGTTGCTAGAACTGTTGCCTGATTCTCACCGTTAATGGGCTCCAGCGGGGCTGCTTCGCCATAACCTTTTATCCCGTTTTCAAGAAGGATTGTAACCAGCACATTTTCGATCCGGAGTTTTGTCCCAATGGCAATTGTAAATGATTCTTCCAATGGTATATTAACAGGCTCTATGAAAACATCGTTAATTATAGTCGGCATCATGTTTGTAACTCCATTTTTTTAAGGTATATAAAAGGTATTCAATTTGTTCTTTTGTATGGTTTGAAGAAACAGTAATCCTGACAAGAAAATTATCCATTTTTACAGGATAATCCACTGCAGTTGCTATAATATGGTTTTCTTCAAGAAACATGATTATACATTTTGCTGTTTGTAAACTTTTAAATAATAAGGGGATAATAGGCGTACCTTCACCGGCAGTGATAAACCCCATTTCTTTAATACCTCTTCGGATTAGTTCTGCATTTTCTTTCACCTTCACGCGAAGTTCAGGATATTGCTCAATTAACAGCAGTGAAGCATAACTTGCGGCTAGTAATGGTGGTGGTAAGGCGGTTGATGCTGCGTAAAATTTGGATCCCGACTTAATGTCTTGGATGAATGCTTTGTTCGCAGCAATAAAACCTCCATAGGATCCCAATGCTTTACTCATGGTTTCCGATTGGTAGAGATTAGCAGCACCGTCAAGATTAAAATGCTCTGGTGTTCCTCTTCCATTTTTACCCAGTACTCCCGTAGCATGTGCATCATCCACAATCAACAATGCATTGTATTTTTTTGCTAACGAATAAATCTCACCAATAGGAGAAATTTCCCCGGTAAGAGCAAATATACCATCGGTGATAATCAGTGACCTGTGTTTTTTATGTTTTTTAAGCAAATTCTCAAGATGGTCAGTGTCACAATGGTTATATTGAAGGGCATTTTTAATATCC
>CAYVTV010000166.1:517-9763 GCA_964454295.1 uncultured Bacteroidaceae bacterium | reverse complement strand
TAAGAAAGGGAATAGTGAGAAGAAATTAAATTAATTCATAATGATAGTGCTTGTGTACGGATTACCTGGAACAGGAAAATCATATTTTTCCCGATATCTTGCTAAGGAAATAAAAGCATCATATTACCTTAATACGGACACTATATGGATTAATACTAAACAGAAGGATAATCGTAATGCAAAAGTAAAGCCAATAGAAAAAAATAATCAGTTATTGGATAGGGCAAAAGAGAAATTAAAGAAAGGTGCGGTTATTGTTTTGGATGATTAGGAAAGTCATGTTAAAGAGATGAAGTGAAAAATAATTTAATCAAATTTTAAGAAAATGGACAGAAACGAATTCAAAGAAAAAGCAAAAAAGAATATAGATGGACTTTTTGCTAAAATTGATGAATTATTTGTCAAAATGGATAAACTTGAATTAAGAGAAGAAAAAGTAAAATTTGGAGCTAAGGGAAAATATGAAGAGTTTGCTGCTGACGTAAAATCCATGAAAGATGAATTGCAATCAAGGTATCAGGATCTTGTTGATGCTTCAGAAGATAACTGGATGGAGGCAGCGGAAGCTTTTAACTCTTCTCTCAAATCTTTCAGGGAAGCTTTTGCCAAATTAACATCAGTGTTCAGTTAATAATAATTACTAAGTGATTAAATAGTGCAAATTCAGTTACTATTAACAATTTAAAATAAATCCAAATGAAAAAATTATTGAATCTATCAGGAGTATTTGTGATACTAGTTATAATGGTATCTGTTTCATGTCAACAGCAGTCATCCCAAACAAAATCTCACGAAAATCTTGGCCAAATAAAAATTGAAATGCAGGATGTGATTGAAAAGATTGACGAAGTTCTAAATGAAGAGGATGTTTCTGTGTTTATAAATAATACAGATATTATTCTGAATAAAATTGACAATCATATTGATGAATACCTAAATATGATGGATGAGGCTGACCAAAGAATTGATAAGGAATCCCGTAATATAATTATCAGGATAAAACAGAAGGAAGCAGGAATAGATTTCAGACTGGCCTTGATTGATGATAGTACCCCGGCAAAAAGACCCCGGCCATTTGTTTACCCTTATTACGATTATTACCATATACTTTTTAAAGAGATAACACCTGAACAGGACGATACAGTTAGAAAAGGCAAAGTGCAATATGGAAAAGAAGTTCAAAAAGAGATAATAAAAGATTTAAAAGATATAAAAAGTGAAATAGAACTTTTTATAAAAACCGGTTTATAAAGGAGGTTAAAGAAAGCAGAGATAGCGACAATTATTCAGGTAAATTGAGGGCTTTCTGAGATTCACCATGAGCAAAGGAGGGTAGATATGTTTAACTCATTTAATTATGCTGATACATAACAAAGAAATAGCAGATATTTTTAATGAGATTGCAGATTTAATGGATATCCAAGGAGAAAATCAGTTCAGGGTAAGAGCTTAAAAAATTATTAAAAAGAAACTAAATAGTAGTATTGTATATTTTGGTATACCTTTTACAATTAAATAGAAATACTGCTTATTTCATTTTCTAATAACTTAACCATAACTTTATGCTCAACACAAACTACCGGCGATGGAACTTCTCATACTTGAATGGGATTCTCGCCATAATTTTCGGAGTATCTTCTATTGTTAACACATCAAAAAATCTTTCATCATGAGCGAAATGCTTTCTTTTCTCAAGGGTGGAGAAGTCCAGGAATGAATGCTTGACCGGGCGTTTAATCTTAAAGGCAAACTGGTCGGTCAGTACGACCCAGGAAATATGGGTTTCCAGCAATGCGCTGTTTTCGCATGTATCAGGAAATAAGCATTCTTCCATCATTTTATTTACTTGCGTTTTATTCATAAATGAAACTTTTTATTGTATTGATCATGTCATACACATTCTGCTCATCGGAGTAAAAAACCAGGTGGGGTTTCTCCATGTGTTCAAATGAGCTTTTAATCTGGAGGTAAACCTCATAATCAGCTTCACTGAAATGCCGTTTTGATTTTAATCGCTCTTTTACTGTCTGGTCATTTGCTTTCATCTCAATAAAAAGCACCTGATGATCGAGTTTTTTTCCGGTCAAAAAAAATTTATTTCTCAATGCCTTTTTCTGGAAGGTGGCATCTACAATAACATGCTTGCCCTTTCGCGCAAATGATACCATCTTGTTTAAAAGATTTTGGTATACCAGTTCTTTTGTACCTTCATCATACTGTCCCTGCTTATTTATTTCTTTTCTTATTTTGTCGGTATTAAGCCAGACCGCTTCTGTTTCTTCAGTTATCCGCTCTGAAAGATATGACTTCCCTGTTCCCGGTAGCCCAAAAATTATAAGTATCATAATTTGATTTATATTGATCGTGTATGCAGGGAAACTAAAACTCCTCTTTTATGATTGAATCCTCTCCAACTCCCAGATCGGTTAGCTGCTGTAACAGACTATCCATCATCGGAGGGGGGCCGCACACATAAAATTTCCTGTCAAAATTATCTATATGTTCCTGAAGAAAATCTTGTGTGATCAATCCATGAAAATAACCTTCGGCTTTCTCATCGGATAATATGTTAACAAAAGATTCATTTAACAGGCCGTTAAATTCATCCTCCATAATAATATCCGCCCGTGTTTTATTAGCAAATATCAATAAGTGACCTGAAATTTCTTTATTCTTTTCAAGATGCCTTATAATTGAAATGAAAGGGGTTATACCTGCACCACCAGCTATAAATACTCCTTTACCCTTATACACGATTGAACCCCATACCTCATGCAGGATCAGCTCATCTCCTTCTCTTAGTTTGTAAAGTTCATGGGTTACGCCCTTATGTTCCGGATATGTCTTAATCGCAAATTCCAGATGGTCTTCGTCCGGTAAACAGGTAAAGGTAAAAGGTCTTTTTTCCTTTGTCCAATCAGGTTTATTAATAGCTACTTCAGTTGCCTGGCCTGGTACAAAAGAATAATTGTCCGGTTTGGTAAGCTTGTATCTTCTAACATCATGGGTTAGGTCAAAAAGGTCAGTAATCTTTACGATTTTAGTTTCCATTGTGTAATTGATTAAGTTATTGAATAATAAATCTGATCTGATTAATGTTCCGGATCGTAAACCTTTATTTAAAAGATCATGCCACAAGCTGTCACGTCTCTTCTTATCAAGCAAACCGAAATCAATGCTTTGCTTAGATATTAATTGGCTAATTTTTTCAATGCTGTTTTTGCTTCTTTATAACCTTGTTGAATTAAATCTTTAACCTGCTTCTTATCAGTCATGTTAAATGAGGATAAATCCGGCTGGATTAATAAATCGGCGCTTTTGGTTTGAAAATTCGCCACTGTCATTAATGTAAAATGAAAGCTATTCATAATAACATCTAATATATTACTGGGTTTCAGGTATGAATGTCTGGCGGTCAAATCAACACCTATCACAAAATCAGCTCCCATTTCCTTTACGGTGTCTATGGGTACATTTTCAACAACTCCTCCATCAACTAAAAGTTTCGTATTTATTTCCATTGGTCGGAAAATTCCGGGGATACAGGTGCTTGCCATTACACCATCGGCAACGGAGCCCTTTTTTAATACTATCTTCTTGCCATTTGATATATCGGTGGTAACCATCGCAAGTGGAATATCTGATTGTTCAATATTTTTCTCCCCAATATAGTCCCTAATTAAGACGCCAAGTTTTTTATTCGACAGTAATCCAAATTTAGAAAGCGATATTTTAGATATATCCATCCATTTTATTTTGGCTGCAATTTTTCGAATATCTTCTGAATTATTATTGAATGCATAGAATGCAGCAACGAATGCTCCAATACTTGTACCTGCAATGTAACTGATCTTAATATTTTTTTCCTCAAGGGCCTTTAATACACCTACATGGGCAGCGCCTAACACTGCACCTCCTCCAAGAGCTAATCCAATTTTTTTCATTTAATTATATTCATTTTAACAATAAGTATCCCTGTTTTTTTATTGAAATCCATTATTGGTGTGATAATACTTAACTCTTTAGCGCCTGAAAAACTCATTAAAAAGATCATGCCAGAATCTAAAAGTCCAGCATAAATAGTTTATAATGTGGTCTTTTCTCAACAAAAAAGAATTTTTATTGGGGATGAATCTCTACAACTTTCATTAATTAGCAAAACAGTTAATCGGAAGGTTTTATTTTTATCGTTTTAAAAATAATTTTTTAGTTCTGACATTTTAGGCCATGGAAAGGGCAGCGGCCAACGTGCGAAAATAATTGCAGGCTGTTTTAATGTCTTTAACCGTATTTGAATGATCCTTAAATTGCTCATTGGCCTTATTTTTGGTTTTGTTACTTAAAGTGCATAATTTAATCATTAACAAATTTTCATACCATGGAAACAAATTCACAGGATCGCCAAAAACAAACCAACAAATTCATGAGAATAGCTTTGGTGATTTCAGGAATTTTATTGCTTTCAGCCCTTGTTTTAATGACAATATTCATTAAACGTGGGGGGAGATTGAATGCTGAGAAACAGGATTTGCAAAGCGAAAAGGCTTTACTGGATGAGGAGAATCAGCGACTTTTATCGGAGAAAAAGAAATGCGATGAAATGTTGTCCGGTTTACAAGCCAGGATCAGCAATATGCAATCCAATTATGATGAGATGATTAAAACAAGGGATACCCGGATTTCAGTCCTCCATAACCGAAGCCGTCAGTTAGAGAAACTTAAAAAACAGATTGAGGAATACAAGGCAATGGAAGAGGAGTTTACGGCATTGCAGGGTCAGTATTCAGCTCTTTTAACTGAGAAAGAAAACCTGAATGGACAGATTGAGAAGTTATCCCTGAAAATCAAAATACTTCAGGACAGTATTGAAAATTCCCGCGGACTTCATGCTTATAACATAAGTCCTCTGACTAAGTGGGAGCGATGGTTTTGGGCCGACAGATATAATGTTTCCCGGGCCCGAAGAGTAAATGAAACAGCTATAAGCTTTGAAATAGCCGGAAATAGTTTTACTGAAACAGGAAGCCGTAAGGTTTATCTTAATATGCTGGATCCTTCGGGTTCAGTCCTTTATCCTTCCATAGAAAAGTTTTTGAATAAGGAAACCGGAGAAGAGAGTCACTTTACGCAGAAAAAAGAAATTAACTATACAGGCAGTTACCTGCCTATGAATTTTTTGGTAAAACATCCGGAACGTCTTGAACCAGGAACGTACAAGATAAAAGTATATATTGACGGTGAACTTGTCAGATCAGGGCAGATAATTTTTGAATAGAGAGTTGTATTGTCATGTGTATATTCCTGGGATAAAATCCTGAAAGTTTGATGGTTATCACGTTCACAGACCATAAGAACCCGAAAAAAGACTTTATAAATCAGTATCTTTTTTAAGATATTCTATTACCACCTCAATATCAGTAATTGTATTTTTTACCAGCTCACTGACTTCATTAAAGTCCGGTTCGATTAATGTCTTCGTTTTAATTTCAAGTAATTTTGGAATAACTGTTTCAATTTCCAGATGACGAAAAGAAGGAAGAATTTTATGAGCATGCTCTCCGATTTGTTCCCATTTTTTTTCTTGCAGATATTTTTTAAAATTACATATCGCCTCCTCTGTGTTTTCAATAAATGTATTTATGGTTTCCTCGATGAATACTCTGTCATTATTCATCATTTTTTTTAGTTCAAGCAAATTGTACGGTTTAGGATCTATCTCGCTTTTCAGTATTAATTCAGTTTTCGGTTCAGGCAGATAATTTTCTTCTTCCATATCCTTTACAGAAAGTAAGGCGCAGATCTTGTTATACAGGTATATTTCCCTGAAGGGTTTAATAAGAAAATCATCAATGCCGGCTTCACTGAATTTTTTTATATGATCTTTTAAAGGGGCTGCTGTAAGAACAATAATTTTACAACTCTCATCCTTAATTTCATTCCGAAAAAAGTGAGCTATATCAATTCCACTAATATCGGGCAAATATATATCCAGTAGTATCAGATCATATTTCCTGGTTTTTAGTTTTTCAATAGCATCTTTTCCATTTCGTGCCAGATCAAAAGAACAATTGAACTTTTTAAGTATTGTTTCTCCCAGTATCAGATTAACCCTGTCATCGTCAACAAGAAGTATGTTTTTGTTAATAAGCTTCTTCGGGTCTATTTTATTGCGATCATATGGTAATATATCAGTTTCTTTTCCTTTTGTATAAGATAAAGTGAAAGTAAATTTTGTTCCTTTCCCTTCCTGACTTGACACCGATAAACTGCCATTTTGTAATTCAATCAGACTTTTGCAAATCGTTAATCCCAAACCTGTACCTTCATGTTGTATGTAATCCCTTGAATCAACCTGTGTGTATTGATTGAATATTTTTTTGAGATTACTGCGAGGGATACCAATACCTGTATCAGATACCTCAAATTTGACAGTGACTTTATGCTGTGTTTCATTCTCCTTGAAACAAGTAAGCTTTATATATCCTCTATTTGTGAATTTAATAGAATTGTGAACCATATTCATCAAAATTTGTTGCAATCGGAATGAGTCACCTTTTAAAATTGTATTCAGTCGGTCATCAATTTCAAAAATGAGCTGAAGATTTTTTTCCTCTGCTGCAGATAAGAATGATTTATACACATAGTTTAAAACACTTTCTATACTAAATGGATGATGGCTAAAACTTAGTTGATTAGCTTCAATTTTTGAATATACAAGAACGTCATTGATTAATGTAAGCAAGTGTTCAGATGATTTATCAATTATTTCCACATATTCCCTCTGCTGGTGTGGCAAATCTGACTGTAAAAGTTGTTCGGCAAAACCCATGATTGCATTCAGGGGTGTCCTAATTTCGTGGCTTACCCGTGCCAGAAACTGGCTCTTTGCTTTCTCTGATTTTATAGCCTCTTCCCTCGAGTTAAGGAGTATCTTTTTAGCTAATTTTTCGCCGGTAATATTGCGGGTTATTGCAATACCAGCGGTAACTTTATTATGGTTGTCCGTAAGAGGCGTTATTCTGATTAAATAATTAAAATTATTGATTTTATATTCTTTCCTTGCTTTTTCTCCCAGTAAAACTTTTTGAAATAAAGGAGTCCATATTTTTTTAATTTTCTCATTAGATATTTCAAAAAGTGATTTTCCCTCAAAGCTCTTTGCTGACAAATCAATATTTCTCATTTCCACACCCTCTGCCATCAGGAAACGAAACTCCGTGTCAAATAAAAAAATGTTTATATCCGGGATATTATTTAATAGAGTCCGGTAGAGATTAATATCCTTCTGCAGGTTCTGCTGCTGGTAAACAGAATCAGTAAGATCTTTGCCTGAAATTAATATCCCTTTGATATTGTTATTACGATCAAAGATTTTAACATTATATGCTTCTATAATTCTTTTTTCCCGGGAGTTCGTTAAAAGTTCATAACGTATATTAGCAGGAACAGCCTTTTTTTTAGTTAACAATTCAGCAAAATATAATCTAATCCTTTTTTGTTCTTCTTTAACAATAAGATCCTTGATAAAATCTTTGCCAGTCATATCGTTTCCCTGTAATCCAAGTAATTCGATTGCTCTATTGTTGATAAAAGTGATACTTCCATTAAGATCAATGGTGATAATAAAAACTTTTAACGCATTAAAACAGGGTATGCTTAATTGATCCTCATATATCCCTTCGAATGCTTTTATAAATTCATTGTCCATAAAATCTCCGGTGAATGATTAATACCTGGATCACTTCTTTCTCTTTACTTTAACATAATTGTATTCTTCTGTAAGATCAGAGATATCTTCTTCAGTAAACTCTCAATATATTCAATTTAGAGCTTAAATCCAAAAAAAATTAATCGCTTGTGCGGTTTATGTAATGCAATATAAAGAAATTATGACATGAGAAAAAAATATTTAGTATTTTTTGAAGAATTACAATAAGTTATCTGGTTTTTTTCCTAAATTGCTCTTCTCTTTTTTTGCTGAAATACCAAACTAATGTCATCAGGAATATTTAAGGCGCTAAACATTGAAAAAGATGAGCAGACCATTGTATCCGTTTTAATACTTCAATCTGTTTTTCTGGGAATATTCGCAGGAGCTTTCGATGTTGGCGCTCATTCCCTTTTTTTAAAAACCTTTGATGCATCTCAAATACCCAGGGCATTTGTTGTTTCCGGACTGGCCGGTATCATAATAACCTCACTATATACCCGTTTGCAAAGAAATATGAGGTTTTCCGGCTTTGCCTTGCTGAATCTTTCCTTCGTTGCCGTTTCAACTGTTTTATTACGACTGGGATTTGAATATACCGAATCAAAATATCTTGTGTTTCTGGTCTTTGTTTTAATGGGGCCCTTGACGATTATCAGTTTTCTCGGATTCTGGGGCAATGTAAGCCGTATTTTCAGTCTCCGGCAGGGAAAAAGATTATTCGGGATTATTGATACAGGTCAGATAGCAGGAATAATCATCAGCTCCTATGCAATCCCTGTTCTGATGCGGGTGAAGTTCGCCATACTCGACACACTGTTTATCTGCGCAGGGAGTATATTTGCAGCACTCATCATACAGCTTTTTATAAGCAGGAATGCACAATTAACGGTTAAGGCTGCAACTGCCGGTAAGAATAATGCCAAAGGATCGGGATTTATGGAACTTTTTAAATCAAGATACACTCTCCTCATTACTTTTTTTGTTGTGTTTTCTGTAATAACCACCTTTTTTGTTCATTATGCATTCATTTCCATCACACAGGAAAATTATCCCGAACCTGAGAACCTGGCGTCTTTTCTGGGAGCATTTATGGGTACTCTTACAGTTTTCACCGTACTCATAAAAACATTCCTGTACGGACGACTGATGAAAACCTACGGATTGCGTCTTGCTCTCCTGCTGTCACCGGTATTAATAGGATTATTCTCTGTCATCATCCTGCTTTCCGGCAGCTTATACGGATTTACTGCCGGCGCATCAGGATTTATATTTGTTTTCCTCCTGCTCTCATTAAGTAAGCTCTTTGCCAAATCGCTCAAAGATTCCATCGAGGTACCCTCTTCAAAGATCCTTTACCAGGCTCTGGATCCTCAGATCAGGTACGATGTACAGGCAAGAATTGACGGAACTGTCAATGAAATATCCGCATTCTTTTCCGGGCTTTTCCTGGCCGGCCTTGGCCTTATTGCTGTTATTACCCTCCTTCATTATACTGCAGTTCTCCTTGTTATTGTCATTTTATGGTTCTTTGCAGG
>CAYVTV010000166.1:0-507 GCA_964454295.1 uncultured Bacteroidaceae bacterium | reverse complement strand
TATAAGGCTTACAATTACACCCTTTTCGATGCACTCGCAAAATCAAAAAAATCATCCCTGTCTCCCGGTGATTCGTCCGCAATATTACCGGCTGAAAATGAAGATTTAAAAACCAGCGTACTTTTCTGTTCCTTAAGGCTTATGCCTCAACTGTGGAATGGATTTTTCAGCAAAAAAATTAAAACTCTCGTTGATAATCCCAATGAGAATATTCGCCAGGAAACACAAAACCTCATCGCACGACTGGGTATCTCCGGGAAAGAAATGCATCAGCTTTTTAAGTCCGGAACAAATCAGGATGATGATCAGGTTGCCGGTCAAACAGCTAACTCCGGAACTGACGAAACACAAATTATCTCATCTCTGTCAGGAGACAGAGATATTAACCTGCTCAAAGAAGCACTATACAGCATTACTCTCTCTGATGATAAGAACCTGCATACACGACTTATACCGTTCTTCCGTGATCACGACCCTGTTGCCCGTGCCAGCGCAATACGCGCCTCC
>CAYVTV010000165.1:9663-9980 GCA_964454295.1 uncultured Bacteroidaceae bacterium | reverse complement strand
GATATTGTTTTTCATTTAAGGTAATTATGCCATTTGGATGAATAGTGTCTGTGATCCGGTTAAATTCAGTCATTTGGGGACTTGCTATATGGAAAGGTACATCTGCTATAATAACAGGTGACCATTCCCTTTCTTCAAGGTTTATAACATTCAGGTCGGTTTTCACCCAGGCTCCGTTACATATTTCTCCCCCGAAATTCCAGGGTTTCCAGTTACCATGCTGTGTATAACTGCTTTTTCTGCCTTTCCAGTTTAAATCGGTTACCAGGACTGTCTCGCTAACACCACCCGATATCTTTTCCAATTGTGCTTTCACC
>CAYVTV010000165.1:0-9653 GCA_964454295.1 uncultured Bacteroidaceae bacterium | reverse complement strand
AGGGGGCCATTGTGTACTACTCCGGGAAAACCTGGTTTATACCAGCCACTGCTTAACCATAAAAGGAGGTCGTTTCTGCCTGCTTCTATCAGCGATGAAATATCATAGGTATTTACCAGGGACCGTTTACCAAACTGAGAAACTGCCGGTGTCAGAACAGCATCTCCAGCCTTTTTCCCGTTGATATATACCTCATGATAACCAAGTGAATTTATATGCAGTAAATACCTTGTACTTATATCCGACACCTCAAATGAAGTATATAACTGAGGACACTCTTTATAGCCTTCTTCCGAAGAATAACCGATATATGATGCCTTCCAGTCTCTCTCATCGAGTAAACCCATACTGAATTCAGCAACATCACTCCAGGGAGATACCTTATCCAACTCATCCCATATCCTCACTTTCCAATAGGCTAGGATCCCTGAAGGAAGGGATTTCTCACCATATGGCACCAAAACCGAAGCGGAGGAAGGTACTTTTCCCGAATCCCAAAGATCTGCCTGATCTTTTTCAAGCATGGATGGATCGCTGGAAACAAGTACCTGGTAAGCAGATTGCCGGATATCATTTCTGATGCATGTTAGCTTCCAGCTAAACCTGGGTTTACTATTATCTATACCCAGTGGATCAGTAAGGTTCTCAACTTTCAGATCATAGATATACTGCCTGTTATGATCAATGCAGGAAGAAGTTAGAAGACAGATAACTAACTGGATGGTTAAAATTGTGCGCATCATAAATCAAACTAATATATATATTTAATAGCAATAGTTCGTTAAGATAAAAAAACCGCAAGGGCGCAAAGGCGCAATGTGCTGATTATCTACAACATGAGCAATGCAAACACGAATTGCTAAAGTGTTCATTATGAGTACAATAAAAATGCTTAACAATTCTCTTCATTGCAATAAAGTTTGAGTATATGAGAAACTTTAGTAACATTTTAGCCGGATATCAGAAATTTGTGATTTCCGGATGTAAGTTTGATCATAAAATCCTTCCTTTCTCCTTTTTCTGATATATTATTACTTTTTAATGTTATGTCCTCTTTGATTTCCTGTATTTCGCGGGCATTAATAAACAAACTTGCCGTACTGTTTGCCGGGATTGTAATTTTATAAAGTACTTTTTCTCCCGATCTCTCCCAGGCAGAAATAATTTTGCCGTAAGGGCCTTCATGTTCAGCTTCAAAATGATCAAGACCTTCCACGGAAATTTTAGTGACCCCGGAGATGTTTCTTCCGAAATCATACAGCCATGTTTGTTTATCTGTCTGCCTCATCTCAGCAGTTTGAAGCTCTTTTACATTCCTTATCGGATGAAGCACCTGTGATACAATGTTCACAGAAGGGGCACCGGTACAAAGTGCCTTTTTCCAGACTTCATCATTGAAAGCGGGAGTATCCCACCCGGGTATCTCAAGTCGCGCATCATAATGCTCGGCTGTAAATATACTGTTGAATATAACCGGACTCAGTGCAGTTTTCCAATCGTTGCCGGTACTTATTATTTCATCTGATCCGTCTTCATAGCTAATACGCAGATCAAGGCAGAATTTAGGCCGTGCCCGCCAGGGTGCCCTGTTAAACTCCCATACTGCGGTTGACTGATGATTGAACCACCCGTTACCCAGTAAAACACCGATCACATTTTCCCCGTCCAATATGTTGTGGGTAACATCATGAGTGACATATAATGTACGCCGGTCGTATCGGGTATACATAGGATCAAGCCTCTGATTACCTGTCTGCTTTCCATTGACAGAAAGTTCGTATAAACCGCCCACGGCAATATAAATTCTTGCAGATTTCACCTTTTTGGCAACGCTGAAAGATTTCCTGAAATAAGGAGCCGGTTTTACATCGTAGTCATGAGTATCTGTTATCCATGAGCCTTTCCAGTTACAGGGATCCATCATCCCTGTCTCAAAAAAAGCTACAGGTGCAGGAGCCGACCATTTTCCCCGCTCGTCCTGTACCCTTACACTCCAGTAATAGCGTATAAAAGGTTTTAACTCCGAACCGGAATAAACTGCAGGGATAACTGAAGATCTTACTTTTCCCGACTCCCAGGTATTTCCTTTTCCTGAAGCTACTTCTGCCGAATCGGTTCCAATAAATAATTGATATGCCCTCTGATCAATACCCTGTCTTAACAGTTCCAGTTTCCATGTAAATCTTGGATGTTGTGTATCGACACCCATCGGGTTCTCAAGATATTCGCATCTGAGACTTCCGGGTTTAATTATTTCAAAAGAAGGTTGATTACATGAGAATAACAGACAGCTTATCATTACCGGAAATATCATCCTCTTTATGTTCTTATTGCGAAACATATTGCATTGTGTTGTTGTAAATATATTTAATAAACCTGATTTCGATGCATTGTAATAATCCAGACATTCCGGTTTTATGAATTATCCATGTTTGAAAATATTACTGATCAGAGGGGTTGAAACGTGTTTGGCGGATTCTCATTTCGTCTTTTCTGAGGCTATCTTATAAGTGTCTTTAACCACATCCCAATCTTACAACATATCCATCACCCCTCTGACATATCCTATTGATTCTGCCATTCCCGGAAGCGGATCATTAGCATCCTTTTCAAATTCAAGGGCTATGGTTCCTGTATAATTCAGTTCAACCGCTTTCTTCAGGAATTCCGGAATATCAATTACACCTCTTCCGATCTCACAGGTCGATCCTTTTTCATCTGCCTGGGTGACATCCTTGATATGAATATCATGTACTCTATCGAAAAAGTCAATCAGGTCCTGTGTGGGATTCCTGTTTATCCTCATGGTATGGCCAATGTCAATACAAAGTCCCATTCTCTCATCCATATCCCTGATCAATACATACGCACTCTCCGCACTGGGATAGAGTTTGTCACCCGGTCCATGATTATGAATAGCCAGTTTAATATCATATTCTTTCACTTTTTCCTCAACATAAGGGAGATGCTCATGGTATGGCACCCCGATAATAATCTTCATCCCTGCTTTTTGTGCGTATTCAAAAGCCCTGTCAACATCTTCCTCACTGCGCATGTAAATTACCCCACCACCGTATAAAGTTATTCCTGCTTCCTTACATTTTTCAACGGCTTCGGCAATCTCAGCATCGGTTGCGTCCATTTTCAGGTGGAAATCCTTGAAAGCAATCCGGTCGATATTCAGTCTCCGGGTCATTGCCAAAGCTTCATCAATATTGAACTTTCTGAGGGAATAGGAAGCTATTCCAAGTGGAAAATTAATGCATGCAGGAGTCTTTTCAGATACAGGTTTGCACGCGTTAACAGAAGGAACAGCTGCTGCAGCCATTCCCAATCCTGATAGTCTTATAAAATTTCTTCTGTCTGTTATCATTTTTGTTAAAGTTAAAATTGTTGGTTTATTCTGATTAATTGGGATTCAACACAATAGTTAATTACACTTCTTAACATAATAGCAAAACAATCATTTGACTGAAAGCCGGAAATCAGGGTATTTTTCCACACCGATTAAAGCATTTGTGACTTTGTAATTATACACATCTTCCTTTCCCTTTTCCTTTTTCACCCGGGCAACCTGTGTACTTCTTCCGGGAAGGACTATTTTCTCAGGCAGCCCGGAATCATCAGTTCCTGTTTTTTCCAGAGTAAATATGATATCCGAATTGTTAATCACCTCAAAATATGCATATCCGTTATCATAATAAAATGGCTGATTGATCAGTATGGAAGATTTTATCAATGGTTCAATGTATTGGGCAGGGCCTGCCAGTTTGTTAAAGAACAAGGCAACTGCTCTCCCTGCAAAAAGTGCTTCCCTTACCGATTCTTCGGTGCGGTCTTTTGCAAAAACAAGAGTCATCGGCCTGACCGGAAAAAGTTTCGTATCATATTTCCTTGCATATACATCATGAATATCAGAATTTGAAAAGAAAGTAAGATCTTTGTCCAGAGCCCATTGAATGGCTTCCGGGTACCATTCTTTTTCGTTAAAGATTTCAATACCATGCATCCAGCCGTTATTATAAATAGTTTCATGCAGGTCCATCCACCTGGTTACTTCCGGCTGTTGCTTTCTCCAGCCGGGATGGTTCCATATAATAAAACATCCTTGTTCAGCTGCTGCCTTTACAGCCTCAAGGTGATCAGGCAGATCAACAGCTTCGATATCTTTAATAAATAAAGCATTAAGATGACCGGGAGGCATAGGTCGGGAGATTTCTGCTCCCTTGATTAGAATGATATTTTTTGCTTTTGCAAGGGGTAAGGCTACTTCATATGCCTGATGTTTCTGACCCGGCATTTTCTTCGGATGTCCTTCAATATGATCTGTTATTGAAATAACATCAAGCCCGTCTTCCCATGCTTCTTCAACACGTATGGTTGGCCAAACATTACCATCGGAATAAACGGTATGAATATGAAAATCGCATTTCAGTGTTTTGTATCCCGGAATATCGGGAATTGCAAGTTCCTGTCTTACAGAACGCCGGAGAACTTCATCCATAATGATGGTACCTTCTTTCTGTGCAAAAGATGGATATGCACTAAGGAATAATGATACCCCAATAATAAAAACCCTGAAGAACATTATACACCCATTCTGCAATATATAACCGCCATCCTGTTGGCCGGTAACAGGTTGAACTAAAGATTCCGGGTTCATCACATTTTTCAATTTCTGATCATTAACGTAATTCATAATTATAATTTTTATAATATCATGGCACCTCGAAAAACCTCCAACTTCTGCGTTATACAAAATTTACTCTTTATCCGTAATCAACTCAGAATTCAACAAAAACTGAAACTTTAAGTTTCCTCGCCTGCAAATCTCTTCTTAATTCGAGTGAATAAAGGTATTCATTATTCTTCTCCATATAATTCTGAGAAATAATGTCAATATTAAAGGAATTAAATTTAATCTTATCTTTTGAACTTGCTTTTATAGTAAAAGTATCCGGCAACTTCGCAATAGTTCTTTTATCAAGCTCAGAGAAATCAATAAGTATCTCATTACCACTCTGATTAATTCCAGTATATACAGAATGCATAAGTTGGTTCCGGAAATACCCTGAATGGGGTGCAAGCATCGTTTTCTCCCCATCATCCAGAGGAGCAAGCAATTTAACCCAGCCATCCACGATCTCCATATTTCTTTCAGGATCAGGGTGTATAAGATTTGCCCAGTGCATACCACAGGTGGGGCCAACAATTACTCCATCAGGTAATTCACCAGTTGTGTCCCAATTCATCAGATCATATCCCCGGTTAATGGTAAGTACATCACCGTCAAAAGCAAGATATTTATTTTCAACCTGATCTGCATTAGCCATATATTGGAAAGGAGTATTAATATAAGTTATTCCCCTTTTGAGCAATATTTCAGCTATACTGATCTCCCTGCCTGCTGAAACTCCGAAGCTGTGACGGAATGCAGCAGGCACAAATGATGATGGAAACTGGCCTAATTGATGTTGTGCCATGATCATCGCGAAAAAATCAAGGTGTTTCTCAACCTGCCCGGGATCACGCATGATTCCCCCTTCATCAGCCCATTCTGCCCTGGACAATACATTGTCTTCCCAATATTCATGACCTACACCGTGAAGGGTAATCTCAAAATGATCCTGATTTTTCCGGATGATATCAGCAACTTCTTCCATCCATGGACCCACCCATTTGCTGTTATTCCAGTTTTCACCCATCCATGTTGCGGTGGGCAGTTCCTTCAGAATATTATATTTATCCCATTCACATAATACCATTGCTGCCTGTGGCCTGACTCCCAGTCTTTTCCCAAGTTCCACTATTGCCTGGTAATCTTCCGGTACATGATCCCTGTCTATACCGGAACGGTAAGGCTCCTGACAGGCACTTCCATCACGTCCGGACCACCAGCCTACATCGTCAATTACTATCTGCATGGGGAGAGGAATAAATGTCCTGTACTCCACGCCGGTTGATTTAGCATTAGTACACCCGTTATATGCATGGATCTTTTCAGCTCCCAGGATCACCCCCGCACAGGTTTGTAATCCTGACCTGATAAAACCTCCACGGCTTAAAACTCCTGCCTTTGTATTTTTATTTCCTTTTAACATATTTTCCGGTAAAAAATCATTTTAGCGAGCTCAACGAAGTTAATCTCATTATTTTTACCGTACACCATTATCTTCTACTATATTTCCGCAAGTAATTCCTCTTTCGTTAAATACATCGACTTTGAAAAAATAACCGGAATTCCTATTTAATCTTTTAATATTTACAGTAGTATCCTTATAGACCATCTGACACTGGTATAGTTTATCTTTCTGATTACCAAATCGAACTATATAACCTACGGCATCCCCGGAATAATTCCAGGATAGGTCAACTTCCCTTGGATCAGACCTATTCCTTCGCACAGATAATCTGCTTACAGGTTTAGGATATTCTCCTGAATCTTTTCCAAATACTCTTAATCCTGATAATGCAAAGGTGCCATCCGGAACATGACAATTTATTATTTTTATATACCTGGCTTTGACCGGGTTCTTTAAATGAATATAGTCATGGGGCACACAAGTAGTATTACCGGTTTTATCCATTATCACCTCCCAGGTTGAGTCATTATCTGAAGTAAGGAGCGTATACTGATGATAATCAACTGAATCTCTTCCCAGAATATGAGTAAGATGCTCAGCATAATTAATCTGCACTGCATAAATCTCCTGCGATTTTTCCAGATCAACAATGAAGTATTCTCCGACTGTCCCGGTTTTTGCACTCCAATAGGTTTTACTCTTTTCATCAAGGGCATGTGAGCCGGGGTAATTTTCCAGAAATGATGATACTTTATAAGGTTTATCATAAGATAGTAACATCCAGCCTGTATAAAGCTGTTCCGGAGCATCTGCTTTTTTATCCGGAATAATTACAGGATAATCTGCGAAGCAAGTTGTAGTATAAAGAACACCCTCCTTGTCAAAGGCAGCGGGAAACAACCCTATTCTTCTTTCCCAGTGGTGTCTGACGGCGATAACAGTGGTAGCTGCATGCCACCAGTTACCGTGCTTATCTGTAAATGTACATCCATGTCCTGCTCCTGATACAAAACCATCAGGTTTTATTGAAAAAGGATTATTTTCAGCATACGTGAAGGGTCCGCGCGGATCTTTTGAGGTATACACTCCATCGCCATATATTTTAAATTGCGTGCCGGGAGCTGCATATTGAAGATAATAGGTATCATCAATTTTGTTCATCCATGCACCTTCAATAAAGGGCAGATCAGTGTTTTCATTATTATCTCCCCTTCTTTCCCAACCATATTCATCAGCATTTCCTTCAAAACATATAAAAATATCTCCTGCAGGGTTCAGGTTATCATGAATATTCAATTCAACTCCCTTTATGGGACCGTTTCTTCCCAGACCATAATACAGAAAAAGTTTACCGTCATCATCCAGGAAAAAAGCCGGATCACTGGCACTGAAAGGAAATAATGGATTGGCAATTTCCCATTTTCCGGTATCGGGATCATTAGTTTTATAAATAGCCTGGGATGAATATGTCCCATCCGGCAAACGATAAGAATTAGCCATGAAATAAATTGTATCATTGATAGCAATGACAGCAGGTGCATAATTTTCAAGCGGCAGGCCTGATGGTTCAATAAGTTTCCATTCCGCCAGGTTTTCAGAAACCCAATACCCTCCTGCTTTACTGGCAAACAGATAATATTTTTCTTTAAACAGAATAACAACAGGATCGGCAGCTGTCCGGTGAGAAGGATTATTTAAATCGAACCTGTAATTTAAATTAAGCGGATTCGTAAAGGTCGTTGATGAAGAAATGTTATCCTCTCTGACTTTACAACTGAAAAAGGGAAACAGGAAAAAAACCAATATTAAATTAATCAGAAAATACCTTATCATGATTAGTATTAATTTATATGAACAATCTTTATGATCTGAAATTCATACCAAACGCTCATTAATCGAAACGGTAATTATTTAAGGAACAATCATCTATATTTATCTTGCTAATGAGTCGGTTAGTAAATATGAAATCATTTATTAAATTTTAAAGAATACAAATCTGCATCTTTCAATACTATTCTTAATCTTACAGGTTTCTGTGCAAGCGCACTGACATCAGCATTCCCGTTCCAGGTTACAATTCCTTTTATCTCATTTCCAATGATCTCTTTAGATTCCTCTAATGAAAATCCAGGAACAGGATTCCCATTCTGATCATGGAACTCTATTTTAACAAATCCGGCAGCAGAAGTGGAATAATTGATTTCCATTTCCTTTCCTTCAAATGAAAATAGTTTTGTAAGTAATTCTCCACCTTCAAACCCTGAAGAAAGAGAAGTAAAT
This sequence comes from uncultured Bacteroidaceae bacterium, assembly GCA_964454295.1. Classification (GTDB taxonomy): domain Bacteria; phylum Bacteroidota; class Bacteroidia; order Bacteroidales; genus CAYVTV01. The sequence continues at coordinate 1,290 of CAYVTV010000165.1, read as the reverse complement.
CCGTCAATTCTGAGTGTATATCTTTTAATATGTGCAGTAGGTTGTGCGTAGTTTTCATTGACATAAACCGACATTTCAACCGGACTGGTCTGCACCACATTTAAAACAGGGTAATTTGATCTTGAAACCCAGTTTTCCAACCCAATACCCGGACGGATAAATGACTCCATAAAAGTCCGGTCGTATACATTCCCTCCCCTGCTGGTCATAAATATGGCATCAGAGCAGTCCTTATAATATTTGGGATTAACACCGATCTCCGCTGCCTGCTCATCTGTCAGCACCTGCCGATTAGGCATGAACCTTGCTCCTATTGCCATATATATATGCGGTGCCCGGTAGTATGGTGCGGTTTGCTGGGTATATAAATGCTCCGGCGGTGTATCACCGAATGTCATAATTTCAGGAGCTGACCAATTAATAAAATTAACGGATGTGGTTCTGCTCACACTTCTGAAACCTTTAAACCCTCCTCCGGACCATGTACGGAAATAACAAATGTATTTTTGTTCAGACTCAGACCAGAAAGCCACATTCTGGGAATCGAACACCCCATCTGAGAAAACAGGCTCATCTTTTATTTTTGTCCAGTGAATGCCATCCGGGGAAGAGAATGCCAATAACCCATTACTGGTTCTTGTTCCTCCCACAGCTTTGTATCGCTGATTAGCATCAGCATTTGGATTGGCATCAAGAAAAGGGCTGAAATTATGAGTGACAGGGGCAGCATGGGCGAGGATAACGTTATTATTAAGAGTACCTTCTATCTCATAAATACCAAGGTCGGGTTTAACCCAGTTAACACCATCCTTCGATTCTGCATAGCAGGTAACCTCATCATCCTTGTAATCTTTTCCTGCTTCCCTGACTCCACGGTAATACATCCGGTAAATATCCCCATCTTTAATAATGGTACAATAAGCGCTATGATTCCCCTCCCAGGGTTTGTCGAAATAAAGGACAGGACCATGGCAAACAGGATGGTTCATTTTTATTACCGCATTATTAAGCCGGTCAACAAGATAATAGTCAACAAAAAGTTCTCTTCTGTCTTTAATCGGGATCATATCCTGGGCATAAACAGACACACAAACATTAACTACAACAGAAAAAATCAGTAAGAATTTCAAATTTAAGAACATGATGTATAGTGTTTAATGAAGCATTATTGTTTAGGATTCATGCGTAAATATTTTTATTATGTTGTTATAAATCAAAATGTTATTACTGCCTAACCTGCTAATGGGCATAGCCTGCCCCGAAACTTCGGGGGAACCCCCATGTTTGTTG
>CAYVTV010000164.1:0-10024 GCA_964454295.1 uncultured Bacteroidaceae bacterium | reverse complement strand
ATCATTGAACCTCTCTCTGGGCAAACCCTGGAGAGCCACACTGAGATAACTGTCTTCCCTGCAAATATATTTATTACAGCAAAAAACAGGTTGAAAAAAGCTATTGAAGAGATTCAGGACGACATGGTCAGACAAGCTGATTTCTTTGAGGATATCGGTAAACACCCGGAAGCAAAGCGAATCAGGGAGAGGGTGACCTATGATCTCGAGATGATTAGGGAACTGGGCTATTGTCCCGGCATTGAAAACTATTCAAGATATTTCGATGGAAGAAAACCCGGTACACGTCCTTTCTGTCTGCTTGATTATTTCCCGGATGATTTTATCATGGTCATTGATGAGTCACATGTAACCATACCCCAGATCAGGGCTATGTACGGAGGCGATCACTCAAGAAAGCAGGTTCTCGTAGAATATGGATTCAGGCTTCCTGCCGCCATTGATAACCGCCCTTTGAAATTTGAGGAATTTGAGGGCCTCACCGGTCAGACTATATATGTCTCTGCCACTCCCGGAGATTATGAGCTCGAAAAAACCGGAGGAGCAATTATTGAACAACTGATAAGGCCTACCGGACTCCTCGACCCGGTTATTGAAGTAAAGAGCAGTCTTAACCAGATTGATCATCTTATCGGGGAGATCAGTAAAAGAGTCAGAGAAAACGAGCGTGTTCTCGTAACCACCCTGACCAAGCGCATGGCGGAGGAATTATCGGCTTATCTTATAAGGCTGGATATCAAATGCCGGTATATACATTCTGACATTGAAACCCTTGAAAGGGTGGAAATCATGGAGGGCCTGAGAAAAGGAAGTTTTGACGTTCTTGTAGGGGTAAACCTGCTGAGGGAAGGACTCGATCTGCCGGAAGTGTCTCTCGTGGCAATCCTTGATGCAGACAAGGAAGGTTTTCTCCGTTCGGAAAAATCTCTCACTCAGACATCCGGAAGGGCAGCAAGGCACCTGAACGGGAAAGTGATTATGTATGCTGATAAGATCACCGGATCAATGCAAAGAACCATTGATGAAACAAACCGGAGGCGCGAAAAACAGCTAAAATTCAATGAGGAAAACAATATTACTCCCCGGCAGATAATAAAAGCCATGACATCTATAATGGGACTTCAGAAAGAGACAGAAAGACCCCGGTTCTATTCAGGTCCTGATAAAACAGATATAGCAGCCGATCCCGTAGTTAAATACATGTCGGAAGAAGCATTAAAAAAGACAATTGACAATACCCGCAAAGCGATGGAAAAAGCCGCAAAGCAGCTGGATTTTATCGAAGCAGCGAGGTTAAGGGATGAGATGTATGCCCTTCAAAACCTTCAGAGAAAGTAACCCGCCACCCCGGGAAAAGGTGGCTTTCATAATACAACTCTTTATTAATCAACAAAATAATTTTTATAAACTTTCTGCTTTCAGACTTTATAAATTGGATTTCCATCCTGCGAATTTACACTATGCCAACCTCCCCCCTGAATACAAACTCCACAGGCCCTGCCAGCCATATATTTGTAAACCTGATATTACCTTCCCTTGTAAATTTTACTTCCAGTTTTCCGCCTGAAGTATTCACCTGAAATGAATTATTGTCAGTATTTTGAATATAACATGCTGTAATGGCAGATGCAACGGAACCTGTACCGCAGGATAGGGTTTCCTGCTCAACACCCCGCTCAAAGGTTCGTACATCTATTTCTGCCGGACCTCTTACCACCATAAAATTAACGTTTGTCCCTCCGGGAGCAAAAATTGCACTCTCTCTTATCTTTTTCCCCTCTTTAAAGACATCCAGATCATGAATATTATTCCCGGGAAGAACAAAATGCGGAGAACCGGTGTTTAAAAAATATCCTCCCTCCAGGGAAGCAATACTCTCCACATCAATCATTTTTAGATGAATGAAATTGGTATCAGAAAAACAGGCTATGTGTTCACCGTCAATTCCTGTAAAAACAGCCTTTTCCTTTATTATCCCCAGATCACGTGCAAATGCGGTAATACATCTGCCCCCATTACCGCACATGGTGCTTTCATTTCCATCGCTATTGAAATATTTCATGCTGAAATCTGCGCTTTCTGAAGACTGTAACAGGATCAATCCGTCAGCGCCAATGCCAAAATGTCTGTCACACAACTCCTTAACGGTTTTCTGTGTGTACATACTCCCGCCATCTGCCCTTGCGTCGATAAGTATGAAATCATTTCCTGTACCGTGATATTTATAAAATGTTACACTCTTCCTCATCTGTTAAAAAAACTTAAATAAACAGGTAAAACACAACAATTTGAGTATTTTGGTTGTTACTTGCATACGAAATAAACTGCTTAAAATGTTAAGGCATAAAATTTGATAAGTATTTACTGCCAAACAATAAACAAAATAATTACAAAGATATGAAACCTCCAAGCACTATCGTTCAATACAAAGATATGAATATTCATGGAGGTTCCATGCCCATTAGTTAACAGGCAGTAATAACATTTTGATTTATAAAAACATAATTAAAACATTTACGCATGAAAATAAAGAATTTTACAGGCTCTTTACTTGCAGCACTATTTGGAGCAGCATTGGCAATAACGGTATTCGCCATTGTATTAAAACCGGAGACTAAAATAATTCAGGTAGAATCGAAGCCTGCTGCGCTTTATACCACCATGCCTGCTACACCTGAAGTTTTGACAGATTTTACGGTTGCAGCAGAAAAAGCGATACATGCTGTTGTGCATGTAAAAACCAAAGCCATGCGGGAAAGCTACTCGTACAATCCTTTTTATGAATTCTTTTTCGGGGAAAGGGGTCCGAGTCAGCCTCAGCCCGTGATGGGTTTCGGATCAGGGGTTATTATTTCCCGGGATGGTCATATTGTAACAAATAACCATGTCATTCAGGGTATGGATAACATTGAGGTGGTATTAAACGACAGAAGGACATTCGAAGCACAAGTAATTGGCAGCGACAGAAGCACAGATCTTGCACTGCTGAAAATAGACGCGAACGACCTGACTTTCCTCAGTTACGGAGATTCGGATATTCTTAAACTGGGAGAATGGGTTCTCGCTGTAGGTAATCCTTATAATCTTACCTCAACCGTAACAGCCGGCATTGTAAGTGCTAAAGCAAGAAACCTGAATATATTACAGGATCAGCTGGCCATTGAAGCATTCATTCAGACAGATGCTGCAGTTAACCCTGGTAACAGTGGCGGTGCCCTGGTAAATACCTTCGGAGACCTTGTTGGTATCAACACAGCCATTGCCAGCCGTACAGGCGCATTTACAGGTTATTCATTTGCCATACCGGTAAGTATAGTAAAAAAGGTAGTGGCTGATCTTAAAGAATTTGGCACCGTTCAAAGAGCATTATTGGGAATAACTATCCAGGATATAGACCAGGAACTGGCAAAAGAGAAAAAACTGGATAACCTTGATGGTGTATACGTAAGCAGCGTGAGAGATAACAGTGCGGCCAAAGAAGCCGGAATAAAGGAAGGTGATATTGTATTATCAATAAACGGTATTAACCTGAACAGCGCTTCTGCATTACAGGAACAGGTAAGCAGATACCGTCCGGGTGATAATGTGAAAGTTATGGTAAAAAGAGATAATAAAGAGAAACTTTTTAACGTTACATTACGTAATATGGAAGGAAGTACAGGGGTTGTCCAAAAGGACGACCTGATTGCTGAACTGGGAGCAAGCTTTGTACCCACCTCCCAGGAAGAATTGTCAAAACTGAAAATTAAAAACGGCGTTAAGGTTGTTTCCCTTAGCCAGGGAAAACTTGCAAGAGCAGGGATAAAAGAAGGATTCATTATTATTAAGATCAATAATAACCAGATCAATACCGTTGAAGATATCCGTAGTGTACTGGCAAAAATTAAAAAAGGAGGAGTATATATTGAAGGTGTTTATCCGGATGGAATTGTAGCATATTATGCATTTGGTTTGTAAAATATTTCTTTGTAACTTACCTCAGGAAGCTTTTTATTATACCCAATCCAAGGCGTAAAATTTTCCGGACATTATAAGCTGACTATTATATAATTAGCAGTTTTTTTTGACACATTTACATTTTTATATTGACTTGTATCTTGAAATAGTCTAAATTCGCACAAATTTTTTTAGGAGGAAAACTTATATAATGAGACAATTAAAGATCACAAAATCTATTACCAACAGGGAAAGCGCATCATTGGATAAGTATCTGCAGGAAATAGGAAGAGAAGAATTAATCACAGTTGAAGAAGAAGTAGATCTGGCACAAAGGATTAAAAAGGGTGACAGACATGCTTTGGAAAAGCTGACAAGAGCAAATCTCAGATTTGTTGTGTCAGTTGCAAAACAATACCAGAACCAGGGTTTAAGTTTACCCGACCTCATAAACGAAGGAAATCTCGGATTGATTAAAGCTGCTGAAAAATTTGATGAAACGAGAGGCTTCAAATTCATCTCCTATGCGGTATGGTGGATAAGACAGTCCATTCTTCAGGCCCTTGCCGAACAATCACGGATCGTACGCCTCCCTTTAAACCAGGTGGGCTCATTGAATAAAATCAATAAAGCATTTTCAAAGTTCGAACAGGAAAATGAAAGAACACCCTCACCCGAAGAACTGGCCGATGCTCTTGAATTACCAAAAGAGAAAGTAGCCGACACCCTTCGGGTCTCCGGACGCCATGTGTCTGTTGATGCCCCTTTTATTGAAGGAGAAGATAACAGCCTCCTGGATGTTATACAAAATAACGACTCTCCCAATGCTGACAAAAACCTTATCAAAGAGTCGCTCGCCAAGGAAATTGAACGTGCCCTTTCTACTCTTACTGAAAGAGAACGGGATATTATCCGGTATTTCTTCGGTATCGGTTGCCAGGAAATGACTCTTGAGGAAATAGGTGAAAAATTCGGACTTACCAGGGAGAGAGTAAGACAAATTAAAGAAAAAGCCATCAGGAGACTGCGGCATACTTCACGAAGCAAACTTTTGAAAACGTACCTCGGGTAACAAACAGATCTCATTTTGCTGTTTGTTATTTCCTGTTACAGGTCAGACAATCGTATTTTTTGATTATCATCCCTTAAAAATTTTGTAAATGAGAAAATATACTATTCCTTCCTTTATCAGGGATTCTGTTGAAAATTTTTCAGGAAACACAGCTCTTGCTTTTGTTGATGAAAAAGGTATTACCTATTCTGAATTAGGGGTTCACATAGAAAAGACCGTTGCCCTTCTTGACATTCTCGGTATAACCCGGGGGGATAAAGTCACTCTCATTGGAGAAAATATGCCTAACTGGGGAATAGCATTTCTGTCGGTTATCAGCATGGGCGCAGTGGCTGTACCCATACTGCCCGACTTCCATGAAAACGAAGTTCAGAATATCATCGAACATTCAGGATCAAAACTATTATTTGCTTCCAATAAACAAATCTCACGCCTGAAAAATATCCTGTCCCGGAAAATACAGGTAATAGTTACAGATAATCTCAGCCTGCTTGATTCTGCTGCTGCCGAAAATTCCAAAATACCCGTGCGGATATCCTTGCAAAAAATGGATGAAGAATCGTCTGAATCTGATCTGGCTACTATCATCTATACTTCCGGAACAACAGGTTCGTCAAAGGGTGTTATGCTGACAAATAAAAACCTGGCATGGATGGCAGAACAATGCCTTACCATTCAGCATGTGGCAGCCGGACATCGCTTTCTTTCCATACTCCCCATGTCGCATACCTACGAAAATTCAATCGGGTTCCTGCTTCCCCTTTATTCCGGCGCAACAGTGTACTACCTCAAGAAACCCATGTCTCCCTCTGTTCTCCTTGAAGCCCTGACCATTGTGAGACCCACACATTTCCTTACCGTTCCGCTTATTATTGAAAAAATATACCGTAAACAGGTATTGCCAAAATTTAATAAAAACCTGATCACAAGAAATCTTTTCAGGTTCGCCCCGACACGTAAGCTGTTAAACAGGCTGGCAGGGAAAAAACTGATGAAAACATTCGGCAGTGAACTTATATTTTTTGGCATCGGAGGGTCCAAACTGGATGGGAGAATTGAAAAATATCTCACAGAAGCAAAGTTCCCATTCGCCATAGGGTATGGTCTTACCGAAACATCACCCTTACTGGCAGGCTCTTCCCCCTTTAACACAGCCTGGCAGTCTACCGGTAAAGTGCTGCAGGGTGTTGAACTAAAAATTGATAACCCCGATCCTGTAACCGGAGAAGGTGAAATAATAGCCAGAGGGCCAAACCTTATGCTTGGTTATTATAAAAATCAGGAAGCCACATCGGAGGTGATAACCCCTGACGGGTGGTTTAAAACAGGCGATCTGGGATATATCGATCAGAAGGGAAATATTTATATCAGAGGAAGAATCAAAAACCTGATCATCGGAACAAACGGTGAAAATATTTATCCGGAAGAAATTGAATCTATTATCAACAGTATTGAATATATTGAGGAATCACTTGTGGTGAAGCAAAAGGATAAACTCATTGCATATGTCAATATCAACCTGCTTGAACTGGAAAATAAACTTATTAAGCTAAATGAAAAGGTAGTAAAAGTTTGTCATGATTCAGCTGATGAACTTCTTGAAGAGATACAGACATTCGTCAACCAGCGTGTAAACAGGTACTCAAGGATCCAGATGGTGATTCTGCATACCATGCCATTTGAAAAAACACCTACCAATAAGATAAAAAGGTACCTCTATGGGGGATAATATCACAAAACTTCAATAAAAATTGCTATTGCAATCAGAAAGTCCGTAGCAAGTACTGTAATGACATTACTACCTAGTGCAGGTATTAATCTGGGTATGTCTTCCCCGTGTCTGATCGCAGTAATCGCAGCTTTCACAGCTAAAGGTATCGGAAGAAGGGCGATGTAGACCCAGTACGATGAGATCCCAAACAACGGAAGCAGCAGAATGATGCCAAATGTTATAAACATGCCGGCAGCATAAATCCAGGCAGCTCTCTTCCGCCCAAATCGTATTACCAGGTGATTTCTCCCGCCTTCCTTATCTGCTTCTGCATCAGGAAACTGATTAATCAGAAGCAAAAGCGAAGTAAGTATTCCCGGAGGAACAGACAACCATATGACCTCCGCAGGTATTATTACAATGAATGATAACCCCTGAACCCCATGAACCGAAATATAGCTTCCCAAAACAACCAGCGTTCCCAGGGACAAACCGGCAAACAACTCTCCCAGCATATTTCTCGAAAGCAAAGGTGTGTAAAAAATGATGCTGAAAGCCCCTGTAATGGCAAAAATCATAATTACCCAATGAGCTGTTATAGTGAAATAAACACCGATGGCAAATGCTATAATTAATGAAATTATGGAAAGTCTTAAAACTTCCGGAGGGGAACTCTTTCCTGATACCATCATCCCGCTTCCACCACTGAAAGGAGTACGCGTGGTATTAAAATCTATCTTTGAAAAAAAATCGGAATACTCATTAAAAAGATTGACACTTATATGAGCTGAAACCACACCTATCATTATGAGCATCGCTTTAAAAAAACTGAATCCCTCCCCGCCTGAAAGAGGATATTTAAGAGACAAGGCTAAACCGATAAGTACCAGAAAAACAGATAATACCAGGAAATTCGCCCTGATTTGTGCTAACCATACATTCATGCGTACAAATATTAATTATGTTATTGTAAATCAAAATGTTGTTACTTCCTAACCTGCAAATGGGCATAGCCTGCCCCGAAACTTCGGGGGAACCCCATTGCTTTTTTTTATGTCCTTTTGTGTGGAAAACCTTTAAATCCATTAATCATTCCTCATGGGGGTTTCATATCTTTTTTTTTGCTAAACATATAACAATTTTCTGTTTCTTTAACATTTATATCAGAGAATTGTTAACAGATTATTAGGAAAAACCTGAAATAATAAAGAAATAACAATAATTTTCCCATAATAAATCTTTTTTCAAATAATCAGAAAATAATTATTTTTGTTCTTTAAAAAACGTAACCACGTAACCACGTAACCACGTAACCACTTAACCACTTAACCACTTAACCATGAAGAGTCTATTTGCTTTACTACTGTTTGCAGCTGGTTTTATAATTACTTTAAACGGACAGGATGACGATACTTTTTTCTTCCGTGATCAATTAAGAGATACTGCAAACCTCAAAATTGATTATTCTCTTATGAAATCACATTATCTTGGTGAAGGTATCGCAAGGAAACTATACCGCCTGGAAAAGACATATACATTTACAGAAGCTCCAACAGCTATGTCGCCCACATCAAAGATAAATGTAAGAAAACCTGTTATTTATTATGCAGTACTGAAGCTTAATAATCATTACAGAAAAGAACTGAAAAAATCCCATATTACACGTGATGAAGCTGAAGCCACCCTCGGCAGAACACTAGACCTGGCATATGTAATGTACTCACAGGACACGACAAAATTTGAAGAATACCTGAAGAAAAACAAAAAGCCCGTGGATATTGAACGGGCTTTTAAGAAGGTAAGTTTATATTAAACCGGGGAAAACTACCCGTTGAATCCAACGTGACGTGTGTATTTCTTCTGGGCGTTAATAAAATAGGCTTTGTATTTAATATAATGATTACCTTTCTTATATTCAAAGATTACCCCTTTTGCTTTAAATATTTTTCCTATACATGCCTCAAAGATCATTGTATAATGTATTCCCGTGATTGCTTCTGCTTCAAGTATTGATTTAAACTCAATGCTCCTGTCGGCAAAGTGGCCGATGATCGGAAGATTATACTTCTTTTGACTCCTTTTTCTTGCTATAGCCTTCGTTATAGCATGCGGATCACTTCCTGTATGGGTTGACATAATAATAGAATTTGGGATAAATGTATGAATTCCATACAAAAAAAACAAAAAATAGTTGGTTAAACTAATTATAACTAATAGTAATACCTTTGTAAATAATTTCCCGGTATAATATAACCCACCCACTCATGATAACACAAATTGCACTTTTTACCTCCATCGTGATGCAGTTCGTAGCTGCTTTACTGGCTATCCGCCTTACAAGAGTTACAAAGTATAACCTTTCATGGATACTTATAAGTGCCGGCTTTGTACTCATGGCTCTGCGACGGCTTATTGAAATTGTGCCTTTTTTTTACGAAGTCCCGGATGAAGAAATGGACAGGATCTTTATCTGGATAGGCTTTATTACATCACTGTTTATTACAGTAGGAGTTTTTCTTATAAGGAAAATTTTTCAGTTCCTGAAAAAAGCCGAAGATAACAGAAGAGAGGCTGAAAAACGAATCATTAATACAATTATTCAAACAGAAGAGAAAGAAAGAAAAAGATTTGCAAAGGACCTGCACGACGGACTCGCTCCCATATTATCCACTGTGAAAATGTCTGTCTCTACGCTCTCTGAAATGGAAACCAACAACCAGAGGCTGGAAATTATCAATAACACTGATTACGCAATAAATGAAGCCATAAAAAGCATAAAGGAAATCTCCAATAACCTGAGCCCTCATATGTTAAATAATTTCGGACTGGGAAGTGCAATAAAAAACTTTACTTCAAAACTTATTCTTCCCTCTGCAATGAGACTTTATTATGATACCAATATTTACGACCAGAGATTCACGGAGGAAGTGGAAGTTATTCTTTATCGTGTTGTTTGTGAGCTCATCAACAACACCCTGAAACATGCACCGGCCAGGAATATTGAAATACATCTGAATTGCCAGGAAAATATCCTGATACTTACCTATACCGACGATGGTATCGGGTTTGATGTGGAAGAGGTAGTAAACGGACCCTTAAAAGGTATGGGATATTCAAATATCCTGACCCGTATCCAGTCCATTAAAGGAACTATTGACATTGAAAGTGCAAAAAAAGCAGGACTGAAAGTGATCATAAGGGTAATGGGCTGAGTAACTTTGATTCATTAAATCAATTATAGTAGAGTCCCGTTTATAAAGTCTGAAAGTAGAAAGTTTATAAAGTTAATTTGCTGATTGATAGAA
>CAYVTV010000163.1:0-10091 GCA_964454295.1 uncultured Bacteroidaceae bacterium | reverse complement strand
ATCGGAGACATCAGCTGCAGCTGTCCGAACGGGATCATGTCCATATCGATCCAGAAACCCGGTTTTTCCTTCCCCTGCCATTTCCGCCAGGCATCGAAACATTGATCGATGCCTTTCTGGTCGTCCCATATATCGTGAGTGACCCTGAGCATATTACCTTTCCGGAAGAAATCGATGGCATTTTCATCCACAGAACCACCCGGGCTCAGGCTCAGCACCATGGGTCTTCCACACTGGGCTATAGCTTTTGTAACTGCTTCAACTTCTCTGGGATGGGGAACGATATCATCATATTTGAGAAAATCGACACCCCATTCGGCCATCTGGTTTACCAGGCTGTTGTAAAACTCCTGCGCACCTGGTTTATCCATGTCAATTCCGTAATTCTGGGAGTTCCAGCTGCAAATGTTAGTGGTATCGGCAATATCGGTTGCAGAATATTCCGTTCCCTTGACAGGCAGGTCACGCTGTACTACTACCCTTGGGATCCCGCGCATCAGGTGGAGGCCGAATTTAAAGCCCAGTTCATGGCATCGGTCGATGATGGGTTTTAACCCATAGGGGAAGTAGGTTTTAGAGGGCTGCAATAATCCATATTCATTAAAATTCAGATCCTTTGCATGCCTCTCGGCCGGATAGATGGTCCCTTCCTGTAGCCGGAATTCTCCGAACCAGCCGGCATCGATAACGAAATACTCATACCCGCAGGGCATTAGTTTTTCTGCAAAAGCCTCCACGTTGGCCATGGCCGCTTCATGATGCAAGTAAACCCCATAACTGTCAAAACTGTTCCATCCCATTGGAGGGGTGAGCGCCACCTCACTGTCTGCTTCCGGTCCGCCGCATGACTGCAACAACAGCGAAAGCAAAAGAATTACTAAGGAAATTGTCTTCATACCTGTCTGCTATTTTTTGGCTTCATCTTCAATAGTACCCTCTTCATAGTCAGTTTCCTGAACCCATGGTGTAGAAAGCTTTTCCCCTGACATATACCGTTCATAGAATCCTGCCTGTTTGTTCATGTATGGATAACGTTCAAAAATATCCCCGTTACCCAAAATCCTGGGGTCTTCTTCCTCTTCAAGTACCTGGTAAAGCGTCTCTTTCAAGTCCTTAATCTTATCTGAATAGAGAGGATCGCCGGCAAGATTGTTTTCGCAAAAGGGATCATTTACCACATAATACAACTCCTCTTCAGGTCTTTTCCCGAAATTATGCTTCCAGTACTCCACGTTCTCTCCTTTCCGGCGCAGTTCCAGGATCAGGCTCTTGGCAGGACCGCCGTCACAATTCAGGTACCCGGTTTCCGGGTTTCCTGCCGGCCAATGTCTTTATAACAAATATATAAATATTCGTATACAATATACAAATATATAATTTTTATCAATAAATCAAATATATGATCGCAAATAATTTAGTGTAAAGTATCTTTCGAAACCGGAATAATTATTTCAATCCCCTTTTAGCTAATCCAACAATTTTACGTATTTTTAAATTTGTATACAGTATTGTTTATTTTTTTCTGCTTATAATCATATGATCATGTACTTTAATTAATTGCGCTGACATGAAGAAATATATACCTGGAAAAAGAAATCATTGTAAGATAAAAATGCTGGCCTCATGTTAAATAATACTATCCCTTTTAAAACTGAAGTTTAATAGTAAAGTTTTTAAGAATTATGAGATTAATACTCCCACATATATTAATTGTGTTGTTTTATATGATAATTCCAGTTGGACTAACTGAATTACAAGGCCAGAGATTATCAAGGGATTTAAATGCAGATCTCCTGGTTAATCAGGTGGGTTACATGCCTCAAGCAGGAAAAACCGTTGTTGCCGCGGGAATAATAACCGGAAAATTCGAACTTATAGATATTGAAACACAAAAAACTGTTTACACAGGATTTTTCAAACCTGGACCGGTTGATATCGGTGAATATTCCGTTGGTGATTTCAGTTCACATACCCTGGAGGGACATTACTATATAAAATCTGACACATTGCGATCCTATCCATATGCAATTTCAAAATCAATATATCATTCACCGATAGATTTAATTGTGGGCTACTTTTCAATGCAGCGATGCGGAGCAAGCACTACAGGATATTTATCTCCTTGTCATCTTGATGACGGGGTAAGGATGGACAATGGCAAACACCAGGATGTAACCGGGGGATGGCACGATGCCAGTGATTTAAGAAAGTGGGTGAGTGCTACCATTTACGGAATGATTGGTCTCGGAAAAACCTATGAATTACTGGATAAAAACCATCCAGGCAGAGAGAAGATAATGGATGAACTTATGTGGGGAAATCAGTATTTCTTAAAAATGCAGGAACCACAGGGCTATATTATGAGTTTTGTTGGAGGGGATGTAAGAAAACATTCTGACAGTAACCGCTGGACTGACAATGAAATTGGAATAGAGGGGGGTGAACCAGGATTGGTAAAACCAACGGCCGGAAGATCCACACAGGATATGTTGATATTTGGAACAAAAGATGACAGAGTGATCCAAACGGATCCTGCCAGTATTCAGGCTCAATATAATTACATCACATCACAGGCTATCATGGCCAGAATTACAAGAACAACAGACAACAACTATTCAGAAAAATGTCTCTACGCTGCAGAATATTGCTTCAACTGGTGTATTGAAAATGATAAAAGAATCATTCCGGGTATTCTGGGTGCCTCTATACAGGCTTCCATTGAAATGTATAAAACTACGAATAAAAATATTTACAAAGATCATGCTATAGCACAAGCTTTGAAACTTAAAGAACTTCAGGTTAAAATACATAAGGGAAATGTTGGAGGATATTTTCATAGTTCATTTACTGATAAGGAACCATATAAACATATCTGGCATGGTTGTTTGGAGTATATATCATTATGTGATTTGACTGAAACATTTCCTGAGCATAAAGATTCCCGGATATGGAAAGATATGTTATCAGATTACTCAAACCATTATCTGTTTTTTATTTCACAAAAAAACAGCTTTGGGATTGTCCCTTATGGTCTTTTTAAGGATAAGGATCCGGGTGGTAACAGGAAAAACGGAAATCTCTGGTACAGATATTTCATGCAGCCGGAACTTAGCTGGTGGGTGGGTATAAATGCAAATATTGCCTCAGCAGGTGTAGGTTTAATGAAGGCTGCAGGAGTCTTAAATAATCCGGAATTAAAAGCTGTTGCGCAGAGGCAGCTTGACTGGATCATGGGGGTAAATCCTTTTAATAGTTCAACTATTGTATCGGTTGGTTATAATCAACCGGAAAGATTTTCGGGAGGTGAATTTCATCCTTTTACTCCGGTAATTCCCGGAGCAGTTATGAATGGTCTGGGTGGTGACAGTGAGGATCAACCTGTTATTGGCACCGGAAACTGGCAGATATCAGAATACTGGACACCAATGGCAGCATACACTTTATGGTTAATGGCAGAAATATCTGATTGAACGGGAAAAATCCGGTTGATGGTTCTATCCCTGCAATTTCTGCTGCTGTTGGCAGAAAATCCCGGAAAACCCATATCAGATCACTTTCGCGGTTTGGTGCAATATGATCCCAACTCTTCATTCTCTCAAACCCCATTCTTTCCCGCCACCGGTTAGCTTTAAACAAACCCCAGGTCCAATAGGCCTGCTCATTGATAATAAGCTATTCGATGCTAATCTTTAATGCAACGGATAGCCATTCCGCGTTTTTTAGGCTCTGTCCAGTTTTCATTATATTCCCTGTCATACCTTAAAAGGTAATTATGTGCATTAATTTGATTATCTGCAACTTCTGTTGCCAGCCATAAAAAACACCATTCTCCGGGGTTGGTGAATGAGCCATCAGGCCTTCTGCAGCCATGTGGTAAAAGGGAAAAGCCGGTTTTGTTATTTAGTAACAAATTATTCCCAACCGCTCCATTTCGTGTATGATGGTTCCATAACATTATATGAGCCAACGCTTTTGCCGCCTTTCCCTGATTATCATTAACCCAGTTTGAACCGTCAAAATTAAAACCATTCTCTGTGAGATAATAATGTAATACCATATATTCATTATAACCAGGCACATGCCATCCCTGAGGACAGGGATTTTTATCACTTCCTGCCACAAACCAGTTATAAAGTTTACCGAATAATCCTTCATTTTCTGAATCATTATTATACCAGCAATAAGCAGGTATTGAAGCTCCTCCCCACTGAAAATTATATTCCAGATGAGTAATTTCCGAGCCATCACTAAAGGTCCCTGTGCGAAGGTTTTCAGCCATCCAGGTTTGAGCGCCTATTGTAACTACAGGATAATGATTATTATCATTATCTGTACAGGCCATAAATTCAAAATCTACTGTTCCACTCTCAGTTGGTGCAATCGTAACAATACGCTGATAATTCCCGCTTGCACCTTTTAGTAATAACCAGTCTTCATCAGTATATTCAAGCTCAACAACATTCAGGCGGCTTTTAAGATTGCCTTCTGCGTTTAATACAAGTTCACTGTTTTCATGTTTTAAAAAAGGTACGCCTGTATTCTTGCCAATTGATATTATCCGGGCAGAAAACAGCCCTTCCATGCAATTTACCCGCAAAGTGTATAGACCGGTACTTAATCCGGATAATGAATAATTCTGGTTCCCTGAAGGTAAATACTGCCTGTTTTTTACTATAAGTTTGCCGGCAATATCAAATACTTCCAGATTAACAACACCCGCAGAAGATGAATAAAAACTTATCCGGCTTTCATCCCGGATTGGATTAGGGTAAACCATTAAGCCATTGTCTCCTGGCAGGGAGGAATTAATTTGTGTAGTACTCCTTACCAGCCTTAAAACATCAGACCCGCTTATATCCAGTGTATCTCCCTTTGAAAGATAAACAACTTTAACATGTTCAACTGACGGACTCGCTCCTGAACCGGTAAAAGTTATCTCGTAATTCTGGGAATGAAGGTTCAAAGCCACTAAAAAAATTGATAAGAGAAAAATTGATGTCTTCATAGCACAATGTTTTAATTCTTTCTCAAGATTGAGGTATCAGTTCCCTGTAATTTATATGATTTTTACTTTGCGCCTGTCATTGCCACCCTTATTGTTTCAGTCCAGGCTCCCTGTGACAATCTCACAATGAAAATCCCATCTGACATTCCTTTGAGTTCAAATGATTTTTTGTAAATTCCCGGAATCATCTCCTTGTTCAACAGACAAAGTATCTTTTTCCCAATGATATTATATATGGTTATGTTAACAATTGCTGTTTCTGTAATTTCAAATTCAATTGTTACCTGACCAGATGCCGGATTAGGGTACAGATGAAAAAAACCGGATGTACCCATGAAAGATTCTACATTCACTTCAGGTGAATATTCTATTGCTCCGATATCCCATGCAAAACCCTGAGGTCTTGCTGTAAGAAAATAGTCCCGGTTAAAAAGAGCTGACAGATCGGCTCCTGCATCAATGGTACTGCTACCTGAAGTTAGACTGAATTTTTCAGCTGAAATAACCTCAGTAAGAGCCTGCCAGCCCAAAGACTTCACAAAATCGCTGCCTGTAATTACATCATTATTGCCGTTAACATATGTCCTTCCGGTACTCCATGCATTATAGTCCCATGTTATTTTATTTAACCATGAAAATTCCATATCAAAATCACTGGAAAAATCTTCTGCCGGACAGAAGGAAATATTGTTTATAAATTTGACATTACTCATGCTGTAGTCAGAAAGTAATTGTCCGATGGATATATTGTAATAATTACCAATGAATGTATTGTTATAAATGTATATGTTCTCCATTACCCGCCCTCCTGCCTGATGTTCCGAAGCTAAACCAAAGCCGGTTCTGTAGTTTGCAATTAAATTATTTGTTATTTCAATATTCTTAAGGTAACTGCTTGCTATTCCTGTATTGTCGCCTCGTAATTCATTATTAACCCTAATTCCCCATCTATTCCATCCTCTGCCTTCTTCACTGGAAAAAAAGAAGTCCTTATTCTGTACATCCGGACCGGCACCAAGGCACAGATTACGCCTGACAATCACGTTTTCCGATTTCTCCACATATATACCTACATCCCTGACATTCCATATTACATTGTCCTCAATAACAACATGACCATGATTCTTAAACAAAGCATTGCTATTTGTCCATAATATTATGCCCGGCCCCCAGACTTCAAATAAAAAATTATTTCTTATTATAGTGTTGGCAAAAGGACTATGAGCCACATTAATACCGGCCGGCGGACTAGCAAGGCAACCTGTTTTCCATCCATAACCTGCACCGGATATTTCGCTGTTTTCAATAATCCCGTTGTTAATAAAATTCCGCGAGATGATGATTCCGGAGTTATATGCACCTTCAACTTTAACATTCTGAATTAAGAAAAAAGAGGAGTTAGTTCCGGCAGTAAGGTCACCTTCAACAGAAATTCCATAAAAACCAGACTTGTATAGATGAACATCTTTAATGTGTATATGGTCTTTACTGTTAGCATGAAATAAACCACGCCAGCTGTTAACCGAACCGTAGCAGGTATTTTCCGGTACTCTGTAATTATTACCGTTTATAATGGGCTTACCATCCTCATTTACTCCATGAATCACATTTTCCCCATCCATATAATACGCACCCACCACTACTGGATCGTCCCCTGTGCCCTCCCATGTGATATTGAAAGAGTTAGACGGAGTAAATGTGTCTCCGCAACAAAAATAAACATCATCTCCGGTTTGATAGTTGTGATTAATGGCTTTATCGATCGTTTTCCACGGTGCTGAGGGTGAATTTCCCGGGTTTGTATCATCACCATCAGCTGAAACATAGTATTTTTCAGGAGTGAGGGCATAGAGTGTACTGATAATAATGTTTATCGCCAGAATGGTAAATAGTTTTCTCATGTATTATAAGTTATTAATTTTGAGCCCGCTACGAAAAGCGGACTAGGTTAAACAATTATTCCGCATTGCCTTATCTTTTAAATCCTTCAACAATATTAGCAGGTACTGATATAATAGACCTTCTTTATTGTGATGTCAAACCAAACTGTATTTATATACAGATAAATCTAACTGATGTGATTTTTGCCACACTATCAGATATTTAAAACTTTTTGACTTTTCTCTATTCATATTGAATATTCTGTTTCCTGTCTTCTGTCTTCTCCTAATATTCTTCCACTAAATTCGTGGTAGAACATTCATTTTATTCTGGTTAACATTAGTTTTCGAAAGTCCATCACCTCATTGCCAGGTATATTCAATGCCTGCAGGGTAAGTTCGCCTTCGCCTTTCTCAAGCCTGATTACCCCGGCCATGAGAAGCTTAAAGTCCTTTTCGTAGGATTCCCATCGCTCAACGCGGTCATTCTCCATACCAATCAATGGCGGATCATGAGGTTCCTTTATTCTGGTTATAAGGGTGTTGTTTCTGAAGGAAAGTTTTATCTCAGAACCCTCATCTCCATGCGGACATGTATAGTAAATGTCCACTTCAAATTCCCCGTCTTCGATTACCTCGATCGGCCAGGTAATTTTATCTGATAATAATTTCCAGTTTGTGAAGAAAGAACTGTTGGGAAACCGGTTTGAGCGAACAATACCTCCATGCGCTGTACCATCCCTCGCGGGAAGCTGGGTAAATTTGAATTCAGGGTGGCCTGCAGGAAAATTGCGTTTCGTTTCACTGAGGTTTCGTGTAACTTCCCGGGTCCATTCTTCCACCTGCTTTTTAAACCACATGGTTAGTACGGGGTTTTCGCCCGATATATCCCTTAATTGTCTGGGGTCTGTATTTACATGATACAGTTCATTATTGTGATTGAACCGGTATTGCTGGTTCCGGGCGCTGACCCGGCCATTCCAGTGGGCAAAAATAACGCGGTCATTCATTTTATCCTGTTCACCCACAATCAATGGTTTTACGCTTATTCCGTCCAGCGGATGTTTAGTCTCCACGCTTATTCCCGCGAGTTCAGCCAGGGTAGGCAAAAGATCGATGGCCCCGGCGATTTCCGACACCATTCTGCCGGAAGGGATTTTTTCCGGCCACCTGATAAAAAGCGGGGATCTTACCCCTCCTTCATCGGTTGATCCTTTAGTTCCCTTCATCCCATCGTTCCAGCGATGACCGTTAGGTCCGTTATCATTAAAGAACAGGACAATGGTATTCCCGGTAATACTGAAATCCCCATAACCCTGATCATCCGTAAGAAATACCACAATATTGGGAAGTTCTGTTCTGTTGATATTTCCGGAAGGAGAAGAACAGCTAACTAGTCCGGTGACTGAAATGAGATAAAATGGAACAATTTTATTCATTTCATATACGTTTTATATTCAATATTATACATTGACTGCGTCGAGCTCCGCCTCGCTAAGGTTCGGGTAAATTGGCTTTATAGTGGCTTACAGTCCACCATCTTGAAAACAACATACAAAAAATGTAACACAAGCGTTTCATTTTGTTTCCTGGCACAATTAATCTTTGATACAACGAATAGCAGCTCCCCTCCTTTTTTCTGACCCGTGATTTTCATGCCTTGGAGTATCGTTCCTTACAATTACATTCCAGCCGGCATTTAAGTCATCTCCGAGCTGGGTTGAAAGCCATAGGAAACACCACTCTCCCGTTTTACTAAAGGATTCTCCATCAGCTCTGCGACTGCCGTTAGGGATAAGTGATAATCCGGTTATGTTATTCAATAATAAGTTATTGCCTACAGTCCCTGTTTTAGGATACGGTTCCCACAAAATTATATGGGCAATAGCTTTGCCTGCGAATCCGTAACGATCGGGGTCAAGCGAATCATCGGAACCAATGGCATAGCCATTATCGGTTAAATAATTATGAAATATCATATATTCCTCATGACTTGGGACATGCCATCCCTGGGGACACGGGTTCTTCACACCACCACCAACATACCAGTTATATAACTTGCCATAATAACCAAAATTATCCTGGTCGTTATTAACCCAGCAATATCCCGGCTGTCCGGTGAATCTCCACCAAATATCAGAGTCAACATGCTCTATTTCAGTGTTATCATTAAACCTGCTGGTGCGAAGATTCTCTGCCATCCATGTCTGGGTGCCTATTGACACCACCGGATAATGGTTTCCATCTGCATCCGCACAAGCTATAAATTCGAAATTTACTACCTGACTTTCTGTGGGGGCAATGGTTACTATACGTTTGTGATTCCCCCCAACTCCTTTAAGCAGAAGATAATCGCCCGGAGTGTATAAAAGCTCCACAACAGCCTTCCTGCTTTTTAAAACAGCCGTGGCATCTGAAGAAATTGCACTACTCTCATGTTTTAATACAGGAAAACCTGGCTTTATTTCCACAGATACAATACGTAAGGAGACAATATGCCCTGGCATACAGGCCCTTAAAGTATAAATACCCTGGTTCAGTCCTGATATGGAAAAACTATGCTCCCCTGCCTGCAAAGCATGACTGCTGCGTGTTACCATCCTTCCGGAATGGTTATACAATTCAAGATGAACAATGCCTGCCTGTGGAGAATGAAATCTTATACTGCCCTCATCTCTCACCGGATTGGGATAGACCAGTAAACTAAGGCCATCCGGCAGTGGGGAACAAACCCCGGTAAGCTTGCTTACCAGCTTAAGTACATCAGCCCCATTGATGTCAATAGTATCCCCTTTTGAAAGGTAGACCACCTTGACAGTTTCAACCGAGGTAGCGGCACCTGAGCCTGTAAATGTAAGCTCAATATCCTGGGCTGGAAGAGTAAATCCCAAAAGAAAGGCTAGAAAAAGTAAAAATACATGTTTCACAACTCAATAATTTAGTTTAGTCTACTTTGTTAAGGCAATTACATTCATTTTTCAGGTAGTACCTGAATAGTTACAATTTATTGTAATATCATCCTTATAGTTTGATCCCTCTTTCCTGCCTGTAATCTTAGCAGGTATAAACCTTCTGCCATCCCATGCAGTTCAAAGAATTTCTGGTGTCTGCCCGGGAGCATCTGCTGATAAAGCAGTTCAGTTACTTCCTTTCCGGTAATATCATAAATCATAATAATCACATCTCCTGGTTCTGATAATATAAAT
>CAYVTV010000162.1:0-10091 GCA_964454295.1 uncultured Bacteroidaceae bacterium | reverse complement strand
GACCTGTTCTTTGATGGAGCAACCTTCTTGCTCCTGCAACACCCTGAACGAGTATTGTACTGTATAAATTCCCATAACTAAGATTTAAAGTTATACCGCCTGCGAATACTGGAACTTCAGCCTTGGACTGCCTCACCATATCCAGATCTGTTATTTGCTCATCACCGTTAACATCTTTGAAAATGATATCTCCTGGTTGTGCTCCTGGAAATGAAGGAATTGAATTAACATGATCCCAGTCTCTGAATATCCCTATTGCTTCATACAACAAAAGAGCATCAATCGGTTTATCAGTTGATTTCTGATAGTCAGGCACGCCAGGTTCCTCATCCCAGAATTTTATTTTGTTCTTTGAGTAACCTCCATTAAATAATACTCCGTATGAGAATTTACCTATATTTTCTAAAGGAAGTGTGAACCCGGCCATTACTGGTACAGCTGCCCTGCTGGGGATCAAGATATTATTCCGGTAATAATGAAAATAATCAAAAGTGATTGAAAGCTTAGAGAGAGAAGCATCCAAACCGATATTGAATTGGTTAGCGACTTCCCAAGTAATATTGGGATTCGGGACACGTAGTTCCCCTAAAGTAGCTACCTCAACGTTTTCATTAAGAAGCCACTTAGTACCAAATTCCCTGAGCTCCACAAATCCATAATTTCCTAAATACTGGAATTCATCAATTCGGTCATTTCCTGTTTTCCCATATGATCCACGTAATTTTGCATAGGGAATAAGAGGTTTTAAATTTGCCCAAAATTCCTCTTCAGCTATATTCCAACCAATTGATACTCCAGGAAAAAATCCGTAGCGGTTACTTCTTGGAAACATATAAGAGCCATCATACCGGAATAGCAGTTCAATCATATACTTATGGGCAAAATTATAATTAAACCGTCCAAAATAATTTAATCTGGCTCTCTCAGTTGAATTTCCATTACAATCCTTTTCTGCATCACCACCCGCAACTAACTCATCAAGAGCCGGACTTGGGAAATAGCGCCGGTAGGCTGTTAAAAATTCCGTTTTTCCAGTATTTCTTTCAATTCCCACAAGAGCTCCAATATTATGAACATTGGAAAATCTTCTGGAATAATTGATAAGGGTATTTAAAGTCATATCACCAACATTAGTTCTGTTTATCCTTAAATTTGGATCGGAACCGCCATCTCTTAATATAACTGTACTAGGCTCCAAAACAGGCTGCCCATATTCATCATAAGTTCTTTTATCCCAATTATATACAGTCCACGCCTTGGCAAAAATTCTTTGATTATATAAATCTTTGTCAACAGAAGCATTACCCGATATAGACAATCCCTCTATCCATGGAAGATCAACATTTAGTCTTACATTACTTTTTAATTCATAAGCAACAAGCCTATTATATCCGGCTGCTTCAGTAGTTAATATAAAAGGATTTTCATAATGAGGGCCGACCAATCCATTAGGCCAGATCATATTTTCAATGGGACTTGCCCTTACAAAACGTTCCCAAACTCTTTCTTTATCATAATGTGGCTGGTTTTCATTTCTTTGTCCTAAAAGAAGATCTAAATTGAGTGTAATATTTTTAGATATTTTACCATCAAGATTCGTTCTAAAATCCAATTGAGAAAAATTAGTATTGCTATTTTTATAAATGGCATCCTGAAATCTGTATCCCAAGGAAACATAATAAGCAATATCTTCTGAGCCACCCCTTACAGAAGCGTGAGCATGAGTTTGTGGAGCATAATTTTTATATATCATAGAAAAATAATCATGATCAGGATACAACCATGGATCTGAACCGTCTCTGAATTTTTGAATTTCTGCTTCAGTATAACGAATATCCCCATAAAATTGATTATATGCTTCCGCAAACTCTGCTGCACTATTTTTCTTTGGAATGACAACAGGTTTTCCCCAACCCTGGTTAACGGTTATATTCACTTCTGACTTCCCTTTTTCAGTTCCCCTCTTTGTTGTAACCAGAATAACCCCATTTGCCGCCTGAGAACCATAAATTGCAGCCGAAGCATCCTTTAATACAGTTATACTTTCAATATCTGCAGGATTCAACCGGTTTATATCACGATTTGCAATACCATCTACCACAATAAGAGGATTATTATCATTCAGAGTATTCAGTCCCCTGATTCTTAAAAGAGCCCCATCCTGCCCCGGCTCACCTGAAAGATTAATAACCGTTAAACCCGGTATATGACCTGATAAGGCTGTTGATACATTTAGCACAGGAGATCTTGCTACAATATCTCCCTTGACATTATGTATTGATCCGGTGAGTGTTGCTTTTTGAGTAACCCCATAACCAATAGCAACCACTTCATCAATCCCAAATGCTTCCTGCTCCAAAATAACATTAACTAAGATTTTGTCTGTAATATCAATCTCCTGTGTCTTCATCCCTATAAAGGAAAATACAAGAGTCTGTGCATCAGGAGGAACATCAATTCTGAACTGACCGTCAGGACCGGTTATCGTACCAATTGTTGTTCCTTTGACTACCACATTTACACCAGGCAATGGCTGTCCGTCTGTATCCGTTATCACGCCCGTTATCATTCTCTGCTGCATAAACTCCTTCGGCACAATCACGATCATCTTGTTCTCCATGGCAGTATAAGAGAATTGCTGCTTGTCCAGCAGTTGATTTAAAACTTCTTCCAGTGATTTATTCTCTGCTTTTATGGTCACAGGAGTATTTAAACCGGATAATTGATCGTTGTAAAAAAACCTGTAGCCGGTTTGCGTTTCAATTATCCTTAGCACATCACGCATGCTCTGGTTTCTTACATCAACTGAAATTGTCTGTGATAACACATTTGCCGTTGATTGTAATATTGTGAATAATAATAGTAGCGTAGTGATTTTCATGATTAGTAGAATTTTTCGGAGGTGTTTGTTGGTAAAATAAGAATTACCAATACAAAATTTTTTCATAGATTTGTAGTGTTAAATTAAACAATAAGGGAGATATTCTTTATCAAGGGCATATCTTCCAGGTTAAATTTTACATTAAGTTGGGACCAGTACCAATGGTTCCAACTTTTTTAGTTTATTACTTTCCCATAGGCATTTGAGTTTTTTTGGTTTTTAATATTTTCCCTTTGTGTGCCTTAGTGTAATCCTTCGTGTCGTGGTTAAGTCTGTTATGTTTTACCACAAAGGACACGAAGTACACACAAAGGTACACTAAGGATTTATGAGACAGCCACCTATTATATCCAAACTAATTATGATTCAAGTACTTCTCATACTTCTTCTTCAATGCCGGATCAAGATTCAACGTAACTTCCCCTTTTTCAATTTCATATTTTAAAGGAGCAGTTAGTTTCAACACCTGCATCACCTGTTCCACCGTCTCATTTTGAAATGTACCCGTGAATCTGTACCTTTTTAGCTCATCCGATGTAAACAAGATTTGAATATTATACCTTCTTTCCAGCATTACCGCAAGATTCCCCAATGGCTCTCCCTTTATCACCCATTTTTCATCCTTCCAGGAAGTGAATATTTCTGTTTCCTTGATACTTGTTATGGAAGGCGTATAAGATACATCTGAAGAGAGCTTCTCCAGACTGATCTCATTCAATTTTTCTGCATCAACCTTATCAGGATCCAAAAGGGCAATGTTGTTTATTACAGCCTTCCCTGCCGGTAATACCACATGCTGATTTGGTTTTAGGGTAATGGAAAATTCCTGTTTATCCTGACTTTCCCCTGATATCTTCACTAATCCGTTAACTAATGTGGTTTCAACCATATCCTCATCCGGGTAAGCTTTTACATTAAATTCAGTACCAAGAGCAACTATTTTCAAATCCTTGGCATTCACAATAAAAGGTTTCCCGGGATTCTCCTCAACCCGAAAATATCCTTCTCCTATTAAAGTTACCTGACGGTCTGTTTTACCGTACGATTTTGCATTGTACATCATATTACTCCCTGCATTCAGCCACACTGTAGTCCCATCCTGTAATATGGTCTTTGCCTTCGAACCTTTTGGCGCATATATATACATCAGACTATCCTCAACATCAGCCGTTAGTCCGGCAATATTGCCCTTCATTAAAAGAAAGGCAGCTAATGAACCCAGCATAAACACAAGAAGAAAACCTGCTGCAACCCTGAATATCCGTTGGAGGTTACTTTCATCCCGTCCTATGCCAGCCTTCTTCCTGGTTTTTATCTTCCGGTCAAGCCTTTCCAAAGCTGTAACCATCTCCTCAACATTGCCCTCATGATTCTGCGCAGAAGCAAGCCATGACATCCGTAGCCTGAGAAATTCATTTTTATTATTTTCAGAGAGATTAACCCATTCAGTTACCAATTCATTCTCCTCTTGTGTTGCATTTCCACTCAGAAAACTGATTATCAAATCATTATAATCCATTTTGTTCTTTTCTTCTTCCATCATAATTCAATCATATTATGTATAAGACACTAAATAGTAAATTCGGTTGACAGGAAATTGGAAATAATCAGAATAATTCTTAAAAAGAAAGGTTGTGACACCTTTATCAATTTAATTAGATAAGACTTACAGCCGTATATCCTCAGGAGTTTTCTCACAGACGCGCTGTAGTGCGTCTCTACTCAATTACTCAATTACTCAATTAATCAATTACTCAATTAATCAATTACTCAATTAATCAATTACTCAATTAATCAGACAGTCACCTTTGTCACCTTCGTCACCTTTGTCACCTTCGTCACCTTTGTCCCCTTTGTCCCCTTTGTCCCTTCCCCAAATACCTCCCCATCCTCTCACTCAGCTTCTTCATCGCCCTCGACATCTGCGTTTTTACAGTACTGAGCGAGACATTCAACCGGGATGCAATTTCAGGATAAGATAAGTTTTCATAACGACTCATTCGGAAAATATCCCTGCATTGCTCAGGAAGACTTTCCACAGCCTGTTCCATCTCATATTCAACCTGTTCCGAAAAAGCCTCGTCAAAAAATGTATCAGGGATCTCCATACTGATCAACTCAAGCTGGGGCTTTAATTCCTCCAGATGCTTACGCTTGGATGCAGATGGAAAATTATCACGGAAATAATTCAGGCAACGGTTGTGAACACTACGGTATAAATATGCCTTAAGGGAAGTTTTTATTTGAATTTTTGAATGATTCTCCAATACGTATAGAAAGAGATCCTGGACTGTTTCTTCAGCTATCCCGGCAGACTTTGTAAAATCTTTTGCATATGCACATAATCCCGGGTAATAGGTTTTAAATACAAGTTCAAAAATAAATCTGTCTCCCTTGCGTAAGCCTTCAAGAATATGTGTATCATTTAGTTTCATCCTATATTTACCGGTAGATAAATGAAGAAGAATGAATAAATTTAATTATAAATTTCGTGATAAAGTTAAACTATTTGAATAATTGCCCAATAATATCTCCGTTTAACTTTTACTTTTAACAGGTTTGATAGTATACAAAATGCTGATTATATATAATTTGATAAACTTGTAGGAGAGGAATGCCTTCTTTGTGTTTGTGTTTTGTCTTCCCTAATCAACGCTCATCTTTCGCAATAGCTTCAGATGACAGGTGGCAGAAGCCAGGTTTTGCAAATGGGTAATTATTACCGGAAGTTAGACTCACCTCCACTAAAGTTTCGGTGAGTAAAACCTGTCCGGTGCTTTTTAACCGGACAGCGTCGGAAAAGTGAACAATGTATATTAACTCAGGTTTACATTTAGACAAAAAAACTCAGATATTTTATACCTTTATACACCTGTAGTTTAATTAAATATTTGATACATATGATCCCAAAACCCCTCCCCCTCCTCGCCTCCATCCCTCTCTTTTTCACTGCGTGCCATCATTCCGGCAAACAACCAAACCCGGATAATGTTCCCGCAAAACCAAATATCATCCTTCTTGTCGCCGATGATCACGGAACGGATGCTCTGGGTTGTTATGGCAACCCGGTAATTAAAACGCCAACCCTCGACAAGCTTGCTACCGAAGGTGTCCGCTTTACCAACGCCTTTTGTACCAGTGCAAGCTGCAGCGCCAGCAGATCAACCCTTCTCACAGGTATGTATAACCACGCTATCGGTCACTATGGTCATGCACACAGTTACCATCACTTCAGCACGTACGATACAGTTCGATCATTACCCCAATACCTCGCGGATGCAGGTTATCACACCGCCAGAATCGGGAAATATCATCTGGCCCCTGAAAGTGTTTACAATTTCAGGGAAGTGCTGAAATGCAACCCCAGGAGCACGGTGGAAATGGCGGAAATGTGTAAAGATGTTCTGATTGGGAAAGAACCTTTCTTCCTCTATTTCTGTTTTGATGATCCTCACAGGGGTGCTCCCTTCAAAAGCGACCCCTGGGATATTCCCAACAATTTCGGAAATAAGCCGGGCGGATATCCCGGTGAAACCGTCCGGAAATATTCCCCCGACAATGTTATCGTTCCTGCTTTCCTGCCCGACACTAAAGAAACCAGGGAAGAACTGGCAGAATACTACCAGTCGGTATCACGTATCGACCAGGGTATTAGCCGCCTACTTCAAATTCTCAGCGAATCCGGAAAAGAGGATAACACCATCATTATTTATATTTCGGATAACGGAATAGCCTTCCCTGGTGCCAAAACTACAGTTTATGACCCTGGGATCAGGCTTCCCTGTATTATCAAAACGCCTCAGATGGGAAAATCAGGAATAGTCAATAATGCCATGATATCATGGGTGGATATGACTCCCACAATCCTTGATTTTGCAGGTATCAATCCTGAAGAATTTAGCCTGCAAGGCAAATCATTTAAAAACGTTTTAACTGAAGAATCCCCTGAAGGCCACGATAAGATTTATGCGTCCCATACCTTCCACGAAATAACCATGTATTACCCAATGAGGGTTGTCCAGGACCGCAGGTACAAACTTATCTGGAATATTGCCTGGCAGCTCCCATATCCCTTTGCATCAGATCTCTGGGCCTCCTCCACCTGGCAGGGTGTATACAGAAGCGGTAAAACTCATTTCGGAAAACGAACGGTTAATACTTATATGCAACGACCGGAGTTCGAACTTTATGATATGATAAATGATCCGGATGAACTCATCAACCTCGCCAAAAATCCGGAATACAGAGAAATATTCATTATAATGAAAGAAGATTTAAAGGAATTTCAGATCCGCACACTTGATCCATGGATGATCATGTGGGATAATGTATCGGTAATCCAGGGAACAGGAGTCAATCTATAGAACACCCCTGCATTTCCTTTGTGCTATCCTTCGTGTCCTTCGTGGTTAAATACGTTTTGAGTTTAACCACAAAGGACACAAAGGGTTTCACAAAGGAACACGAAGGATGAATAAATATTACTTTATTCACACATGCTGCCTGTTCAGATCACTCCGGTTACCCTTCCAATAAAACCTTACCTCAACTATTTTGTTATATACATATTGTAAGAGTTTATTATTATTGTAATCTTTCAAAAACCAAAAATATTCCAGATATGAGAAATATTCTGCTATTCTCTTTTTTTCTGAGCTGCACAACTCTCTTCCTTCACGCCCAGCGCTTACACACCGATGCAAACATCGTGGGCCACGTCGTCTCAGGCGGTGAGCACCTTCCTTTTGTCAATATTACCATAAAAGGTACAACGATGGGAACGCTGACGGACCGCACAGGTCACTTTCATATGATTAATGTGCCGCTCGGGCAAATAACTGTAGTTGCAAGTTTCGTGGGATATAAAACGCAGGAGATCACTGTGCTGGCAGAAAAAGACAAAACGATCGAAATAAAATTCGAACTTGAGCACGACATTCTCGGCCTGGATGAAGTGGTTGTTTCAGGAACAAGGACATCACAGAAACGGGCTGAATCACCTGTGATCGTCAATACCATTAATCCCGAAATGTTCGCCAGGGTACAGGCGGTAACACTAAGCGAAGGATTAAATTTCTCCCCGGGTATCAGGATGGAAACTAACTGCTCTAACTGCGGTTTTACACAGGTACGGATGAATGGACTTGATGGCGCCTATTCCCAGATTTTGATCAACAACCGGCAAATTTTCAGTGGCCTTGCCGGTGTTTACGGCCTCGAGCTTATCCCCGCCAGCATGATCGAAAATGTGGAGATCGTCAGGGGCGGTGGCTCGGTTTTATTCGGCAGTAACGCCATCGGAGGAACAATTAACCTGAAACTAAAAGATCAGCTGTCAGACTCATATGAGATCGGGGTTAACACAGGAATTACCGGCGCCGGAATGAAAAACTCAGGAACACCTTCTATGGATCATAGCATAAACTTCAGTTCCTCTTTTGTTTCGGACGACCATAATACTGGTCTGACTGTTCATGGTTTTCACCGTAACAGGGATCCTTTCGATGCTAACGGTGATGGTTTCTCTGAAATCACAAGACTTAAAAATACCACTATCGGCTCTCGCTTTTATCACCGTTTCGGATTCAGAAATAAGCTCTCCCTTGACTTCTTCAATATAAATGAAAGCCGCAGGGGAGGAAACCGCTTCGACTACCCCGAACACGAAGCTGATATCGCAGAATCTTTAAAACATAATATCGTTACAGGGGCTGTTACTTATGAACAGTTTTTTCGCGATTATGATCTTTTAAGTGTTTATGCTTCCGGACAATACGTTAACAGAGATTCCTATTATGGTGCCAACAGAGACCCCGGAGGCTACGGCTTAACCAAAGACTTTACTGTCAATACAGGAGTGCAGTATAAAGTCCTCTCGGGATTGGCCACAATCATAACAGGTGCGGAATACACTGGCGGATTTCTTACGGATGAAAAACTGGGATACATAGACCTTGATAACGCTGTGATCATCGATAATGAGATTGTTTCTGTTCCACATCTACCTAATACGCTGGCAGCCAGACAACGTATAAATACTATAGGAATCTTCTCGCAATATGAAAGAATATTTGATGATCTCAAAGTCTCCCTGGGAGGCCGTTTGGATTCTTACTGTCTGAAAGATAAAGAGTCAGGCTGTGAGGATTTCTTAAAACAGGTTTTTAGTCCCCGTGTCAGCCTCCTGTATGATCTTACATCTTTTCTTCAGCTACGCACCAGCTATTCCTGCGGATACCGGACACCGCAGGTATTTGATGAAGACCTCCACCTGGCTGTGTCCGGTTCAAGAAAGATAATCTACCGGAATGATCCTGACCTTAAACAGGAAACAAGCCATAGCCTTATGACATCCCTGGATTTCAACAGAAGTATAGGTAAAATCTTTTACGGGATCCTGGTCGAAGGTTTTTACACAATGCTGAATGATCCGTTTCTCAATGATTTTGGCGACCCTGATGATGAGGGTGTAGTGTATTATACCCGCACAAACGCCGAAAGCGGAGCTAAAATTTATGGTATAAACCTGGAATTAAATATAGTTCCGGGAAACTATTTTAATCTCTCTTCAGGATTTACAGTTCAGGCAAGTAAATATGATAACCCTCACGAATTCGGAGAAAGGTCTTTCTTCCGCACACCATCCGACTATGGCTTTATCACATTTGACTGGAGTCTTCCAAAAAATATAGGGCTTTCCGCTACAGGTAATTATACCGGAAAAATGCTCGTACCCTATTTTGGCCCTGCATTACCCGATCCTGATACCGGTGAACTCAGAACCAGCAATCCATTCTTCGACCTCGGCATGAAGCTCCGCCATAATATAAGATTCAACTTTTCCAATTTTGAATTATACCTTGGTGCAAAGAACATGCTTAACTCCTACCAGAAAGATTTTGACACCGGAGCATCCAGAGACCCTGCCTATATCTACGGCCCGGCATTGCCACGAATGATCTATTTCGGGATTAAAGCAGGAAATGTTTTTTAATTAAAAAATCCTGTCCGGAAGGCAGTTTTTTTATCAGATTTGCTATTAATGGGGAAAGTTTGTTTAGGGTGACACAGAGGTACACAGAGAAGCACAGAGATACACAGAGAAGAACGGGGAAATACGGGGGGATACAAAGGGACACCGAGGAATACTGAGAAATATTGAATTAATAGTGAGCCACCTATACGATTTAAGGCTCTTTTTGAGAAAACA
>CAYVTV010000161.1:0-10214 GCA_964454295.1 uncultured Bacteroidaceae bacterium | reverse complement strand
TGAGTGATTCGCAAAAATACTCCTGCCAGAGGACTTGACGAAGCAAGAAGGGTTCATCATAGCCAACCGATCTCACGAACGATAGGAGTAATTTGGGGGTCAAATTACTTACCGAAGTGAGCTCAAATGATATATTTTCTAAAATGCCCTATTTATTTCTGTTTAGGCAAACGTAATTTTTTTCGGGGTAGTAAATTATGCTGAAATTTAGAAAATTCATTATATTTGGGCAGGCTTTGGCCATAAACTCTCATTACCAAAAAAATTTTTTTTTTGGGTTCTAAACAGGATATTATTACTAAGTTCATATCTGACTGTTAAATATTTCAATTAAATATAGCTCTGACCTGAGAATAACCATTTACATTTCCCGGAATAATACCTCAGAGCATTAATTTTTGCATGACAATTGTTCTTTTATATGCAAACCGGAATAGTCAGGTTTAACTTTGGATTAATCCCGAAACAGAATCCATCCGAATTTATTTATCAATAATTTATGAGCGCGGCTAATATAGTATTATGAAACCAGAAGACTCTCACAATGGCTTTTCTGATACTGACCTTCTCAATGAATTAAGAAGCGGCAGCGCCAGGGCATTCGACAGAATCTTCTGCAACTATTATGCGAATCTCTGCCGCTATGCCTATACAATGGTTCATGATGAAGACATGTCTCAAAGTTTGGTGCAGGCTGTATTTGTGAAGTTATGGGAAAACCGCGGTTCATTGGAACATGTGGAGAATCTGCCGGCATATCTGACTATCATGGTCAGAAATCATTGTATTAATTTCCTGAACAGGGAGAAAAAGATTGTCAGGTTAGGGCAATTACCTTTCGATACTCAGGCAGATAACGGCACAGAGCAACTTATTCAAAAGAATGATTTCGAGGAAAAATTAATTATTGCTGTGTCATCCATGACCGGGCGCTGCAGGACTGCTTTTGAATACAGTCGTTTCGAGCATTTAACCAACAGGGAAATTGCTGCTAAAATGGGCATTACCGTGAAAGGGGTTGAAGCACTGATAGGGCGGGCATTGAAATTTTTGAGGGAGAGCCTTTCTGAGTATCTGCCGGGTAATACTGAAGCTGAAGAGAAGAAAAAAAAGGACGCAGAGGCGCAAAGGCGCGAAAAAAAAGTTTAAAAAGTCATATAAATAATTAAAATTGCGCCTTTACGCCTCTTCGCACCTTTTTTTATACGCCACTATTTTCCCCGATCTACCTTAAAGAAATAACATATTGTGGTTTACTTTCACCCGGGAATGACACACTGATACTTTCCTCCGTTAACTTAACCACCCTCCGGTTTTCCGGGTCGCGACCAAAAGCAGGAGTCATGATCTGGGGTAAAATATACCCGTCTGAGATATTATAATAATGAATGACATCATTATGACCATGTCCGGTAAGTATCAGCTTTACAGACGAGTTTTTCCTTAACACCTCAAAAAGATCAGTGAAGACTTTTCCGGATAATTCAGCCTGAAAATTAGCATTAATGGTATCCCCCGATGGTCTTCCTCCTGACAATGGAATATGTGTAAATAGTATCTCAATATCAGTGTCAGATTGGCGTAACTCATTATCAAGCCACAGTAGCTGAAAAGGATCCATTATAAACGGTGAACTTCCGGGAACCCTGTCCGGGTTATAATACCCGTTATCCAAAAAAATCAGCCGGTATGTAGTTTCATTAACCTGAAATGTTCTGCTGTAATAGGTGCCGTTACGAAAGCAGTCCGCATTTCTTATCCATGCAGCACGGGAGCGCCCTGCATTAAACTGGTGGGATGCATAGGTGGAGTCTGAATTCACCCAATAGCTTGCTAGATCATGGTTGCCCAATGTGAGATATACAGGGACGTCGCTCACGGATATATGGGATATGTACTGTTCAATCTGAGTGTCAAGCATGTCCCCGTCAGCTGTTTCCGCCTCATAAAAATCTATGTTGTCGCCGGTTATGACGACAAACTCCGAGTTATATTTTTTAGGGATGGTTTTGAAAAAATGCTGCAGGGGTTCCACTACCTCACCGTAATGCTGACGCTTTTCAATAAAAAACGGGTGATAGCCGTTAAGATTGCAGAAATGCGGGTCGGAAATATGAATGAAGGATAAGGTATCCCGACTGTTTCCCGCATTCAGTAGTAAAGGGAAAAGGATCAGGTTCAGAATGAAAAAGGAATTTGTTAATGTTTTCATAATTAATCAGGTATTATTAACAGTACAATGTTTTATTATATTAAAATGCCCGTTATCAGTTGCGATCTCTTTGTGTCCCTTCGAGCATTCCTTCGTGTCCTTTGTGGTTAACAGTAATACGTAATTAACCACGAAGGACACGAAGGTATTCACAAAGGTATACAAAGTATAATATTTACCGCAAAATATTGAGTAGGGTAATCAACAGGTTAATTTGTCTTCTTAAAAAAACAAATAAACCTAAAATCCCTCATTATATGAAAAAATGTAATCTTCTCCTTTCCGTTTTCATTATTATTATGATTTCCGGTTCATGCAACAGATCCGGAATCATTAATGTTCTCAATTTTGGGGCAGATAACAGCGGCGGCAAGGATAACACCAAAGTTTTCCAGGCTGCCATGGACAAGGCAGCAGAGGCAGGAGGCGTTGTAAATGTTCCGGCAGGGACATACAGGTTCGACGGGACACTGATCATTCCACGCGGAGTTACTTTATTGGGAGTAGCCGGTGGGCCTTATTCCGTGTTTAAAGACAGAGGTACGGTGTTAATGCCTTATGCTGGAAGGGATGATGAGAATTCACCTCCTTTTATCACCCTGCAATCAAGCAGTACCCTGAAAGGCCTGGGTATCTGGTATCCGGAACAGGTGCCTCACGATATCAGACCATATCCTTATTGTATCCATACCACCGGAAGAATGAGCAATGTCATTGATGTCTCCATTGCAAATGCCTATAACGGGATTGATTGCGGGTCTGTTTACAATGAGTCGCATAACCTGAGGGATATTAATATGTGTGCGTTGAGAAGGGGCATTTATGTCGACCGCACAACTGATGTGGGACGTATTGAGAATGTGCATATTCATTCGGTTGCATGGTGGGATCTGAATGCTCCGCAGCGAATGACATCTGATACCATTGAAATGATCAATAACTTTACCCTTGAAAACCTGGAAGGATTTATTATCGGACGGTGCGACTGGGAATAC
The DNA here is from genome assembly GCA_964454295.1 of uncultured Bacteroidaceae bacterium. Taxonomy (GTDB): domain Bacteria; phylum Bacteroidota; class Bacteroidia; order Bacteroidales; genus CAYVTV01. The sequence goes on along the minus strand of CAYVTV010000161.1, from coordinate 7,007 downwards.
ATGGTTAACTGTTTTGTGATCTGGGCTAAGGTCGGGTTCAGGTTTATAGAAACACAAGGCGACCCGGTTGGAAATGATCCCCAGGCAAACATTATGATCACACAGAGCGGCTCCGATGTTGGCCCTCTTGCTGTAGTTGTGGAGAAAACCCAGTACCATGCTGGGATTGCCTTTGTGAACTGCCAGTTTATGGATGGATTTCTTATCGAAGAGGAAAACAGAGGGCCTGTAAAACTTACCAATTGCGGATTCTGGGGCTGGGCGGAAACACTTGGGGGAACTCATATTGTCAATAAGGGAAGAGGAACAGTATATCTTACAGCCTGTAACTTCAATGCAAAAAACTGGATTGAATGTCACTGGTCTCCCGAAATACCCTTTATTAAAATGCTTGACGGTACGTTGCATATTGTGAACAGCCGTTTCCAGGATAACGGGAACACCCCGGATGCACACATTTACCTTGGGGAGAAAGTCAGATCTGCAGTGATCATTGGTAACAGTGTGGATGGCGGGGGACTTAAGGTGGTGAATAAATCGAAGGGGGATGTACAGATCATGGGGAATGTTAGGGAGCCGGAGTATTATTAAAAGGTTCAAGGTTTTACCCTTGCTAAGTTATAGACTGCCGGCTGAGCTTGCCGAAGCCAGATTACAGATTCCAAATTCATAATATAGTATAGGGTTAGCAGGGGTGCTTTTTGTCTATACATAATAGTACACAACATTTTTTTATGCATAAATACGCAAAGTGTTAATTGTTAATAACATGGATATTAGAGGAATTAATTGTTAAATCGTTAAGTGTAAGTGCAATAATTAAATGTAACGAACTGTTTTCAATAAGAATAACGATAATATTTAAGTGCAGATGAAACCGAAGTTTACGGATATTTACGAACTGATCGCCAAATCATTCGATGGAAATATCACAGAAGAGGAAAAATTGATCCTTGAAGAATGGAAAGCTGAAAGTGAAGCTAATCATAAGGAGTATACCGATTATCGGTATTTATGGGAAAATTCTAAAATGCTCCCGTTTCCCTCTTCAATTCACTTGTCTCATGCATTGGCTGTTACCCGCTTAAAAGCCAATATAAACAATAACAGGATCAGATGGATAAAATTTGCAGCCCAGGCTGCAGCTGTCCTGTTACTGGCAGTAATTTTATCAGGAATCTATGCTGTTTTCCATACACCTGAGATACCTGAAATTGCAGATGTTCCGGTAGTTTATCAGGAGATGAAAGCGGCATTCGGAACTCAAACCAGTGTTAATCTGCCTGATGGAAGTGCTGTATATCTTAACTCAGGAAGTGCTATCCGTTTTCCTGTTTCTTTCAGCGGATTAAAAGAAAGAAAGGTTTATCTGTCAGGAGAAGGCTATTTTATTGTGAATTCCAATCCGGATAATCCTTTTCTGGTGGAAACAGATGACCTGCAAATTACGGCTACAGGCACCTCATTTAACGTGGATGCCTATGATAATAATGATGCTGTTACAGTTGCACTGGCGGAGGGAGAGCTTATGCTTAATAGAAAAACAGTTCAGGGAAAGATTGATGATCTTGTTATTAAACCAAACCATGTGGCCAGATATAATAGAATTGACAATACCTTATCATGGAAACAGGATGAAGACTTGTTTAAATATACCGCCTGGACAGAAGGTAAAATTGTGTTTGTAAACGATCCTATTGACCTGGTTATGAATAAGCTTTCCAACTGGTATAATGTGGAAATTATACTGGCCGACAGAAAACTCTACTCATACCGTTTTACCGGAACCTTCATCAACGAGCCTGTGGAGCAGGTGCTGAGCATCCTGAATCTCACATCATCCATGCGTTACACCATTCAACCCGCGGAAAAAAACGGAGACAACTCTTATACCAAACGTAAAATTATTCTCAGATCAAAATAGATTGTTCATAAATACTCATTAAAAAACTATATGCCTATGAAAAAAAGAAAAGCGAATTACTAACCAAAAAAGTTTGCCTATGGAAATATCACAAAACAAAAATGATCCTTCAAAAAAAACAGGAAAGTGTTGGCGCACTTCCCTGTTCAAATACCAACCGGTAAAGGTTGGCTAATCAAAACAATTAGTAATAATAAAACTTTCAAATATATGGAAAAAACTATCAAAAACCGGAAAATTCCATTAGAAATTCTTTCTACTAAAGCTATTCTAATTATGAAACTATCCGCAATAATCTTATGTATTTCTACATTCAGCCTCCTGGCGTCAACATCGTATTCCCAGAATACAAAGATTTCCCTTGACAGGGAAAATGTTACTATCCAGGAGATACTCAGGGATATTGAAAATTCCAGTGAGTTTTTCTTTATCTATAACAATGAACTGATAAATGTAGAGGACAAAGTTAACCTGCACGTTAAAGATCAGAAGATCAGTACCGTGTTGGATCAGCTATTTGCCAACCAGGATGTGGAGGTCCTTGTCGTTGACCGGAAGATTGTGTTGTTTCCGAAGTCCATGTCTTCACAACCCGATCGCCGGACTGTTACAGGAACAGTAACTGATGAATCAGGCAATCCGATAATCGGCGTTTCTGTGGTGATTAAGGGAACCACAACCGGTACGATCACAGACCTGAGTGGTAATTTTTCACTGGTCATACCTCCTACAGCCAATACTCTGATTTTCTCCTTTGTGGGCATGAAAACACAGGAAGTGGAGATCAGTGACAGAAATGTGTATAATGTTACCCTGGAACAGGATGTTATTGGATTTGAGGAAGTGGTTGCCATCGGGTATGGCTCCGCAAGAAGAAAAGACCTGACAAGTTCCATCACTACAATTACAGCTGAGGAAATGAACAAGGGTGTTATCCGCGATCCCGTTCTGGCATTGCAGGGTAAGGTTCCCGGATTGAATATTACCAAAGATGGTAGTCCGTATGGTGGTGCATCCATTATTCTAAGAGGGGTATCCTCACTTACACTGTCAGGATCACCATTTTTTATTGTTGATGGTATGCCAAATGCGCTTATGCCGGCCATAGATGATATCGTTTCTATAGATGTACTGAAGGATGCTTCAGCAACTGCAATCTACGGATCGCGTGCTGCAAACGGAGTTATCATTATTACAACGAAAAGAGGTGAGTCAGGAAAGCAAATGATCTCCTATAATTCCTATGTTGCAGTGGAAACGGTTTCCAACAGCATTGATATGATGTCAGGACAGGAATATCGTAAGTATTTGTCAGATAACGGATTAGCATTGAATCCCGAGGATGATAAAGGAGTTAATACCAATTGGCAGGACGAAGTAACCAGGGTAGGAATATCCCATAAAAACAATTTGTCAATCAGCGGTGGTACCGACAAAACTACCTATATCTCCAGTCTCGAATACTATAAAAATGAGGGTATTATTATGGGTACAAGCTATGACCGTATTAATATGAGAGGTAGTATTGAGCAGTACGGGTTTAATGATAAACTGAAACTGCAGTTCCAGGTAGGAACAACAGTTGATAATTCTGACAGGCTTATTGACCTGGAATCTGTTCTAAGGAACATGCTGATGTTTCAACCTACATTTTCCGTTTATAATGAAGATGGAACTTTTGCTGAAAGAGCAACCACAGCTCCTTATAATCCTGTAGCTATGATTGAGCAGCATGAGTATCAGACAAAAGGAAGATCCGTTTTTGGAAATATACGTGCAGACTTAAATATCATGGAAGGGTTGGATTATACCCTAAATGTATCTGCAAATAATGGACAAAGTATAAGTTCAGTTTATTATTCAAAATTATCCAGACTGGATCAGGGTAGTAACGGCCGTGCCCGGCGTTCTACAGGTGATAGCCAGAGCAAAATGCTGGAAACTTATCTGAATTACAAGAAAAATCTTGGCGTTCAAAATATTAATCTTCTGGCAGGGTATTCATGGCAGGAAGACGTATCAGGCGATGGATTCCAGGTCTCTAATTTTAATTTTGTAACTGATGATGTTCTCTATTATAATATGAGCCTTGGAAGTGGGAATATACCGGATTATGGTTCATTCGGTATTGCTACAATCCGTATGATCTCGGGATATGCACGTCTTAACTATGACCTGATGGATAAATACCTGTTACAGGCTACTATCAGACGCGACGGTTCCTCTGCATTTGGTAAAAATGTGCGTTGGGGAACATTCCCATCCGCATCAATAGCCTGGAGGTTAATGGAAGAATCATTCATTAAAAACCTGAATGTTTTTGATAACCTTAAACTTCGTGTTGGTTATGGATCAAGTGGTAACTCTGCAGGATTCGGCCCGTTATCTACTCTCCTCAGATGGGGTTCTGGCGGTAATTTCTACAGAGCGGGTGAGTGGATCACAGGGATCACTCCGGTGCAAAATGCAAACCCTGACCTGGCATGGGAACGTACAGATATGCTGAACGTTGGACTTGATTTTGCGGTACTTAAAGGAAGGGTAAGAGGTACAGTAGAATATTATGATAAGAGTACTGAAGGAATGATATGGACTTATACCGTTCCGGCTGAACAGTATTATGTGAACTCTATTCTCGCAAATGTGGGTGAGATGAGTAATAAAGGATGGGAATTTTCACTTAATCTTGTTCCTGTACAAACAAGTGATTTCTATTGGAACTCCTCACTGGTGATGGCTTTCAATAAGAATGAGGTCACATCCTTATCCAATGATATTTACACCAGGGAATATATAGACTTACATGGTGTCGGTCAGCATGGCCAGTCAGGCAATTATTCTCACAGGATCCAGGCCGGTTATCCTATCGGGCAATTCTGCCTCTGGGAATATGCCGGGGAAAATGAAGGAGGAATATCCCAGTTTGTTCTGGCTGACGAATCATTATCTATTAACCCTTCAAGCCTTGACCGTAAAATGACTGCTGAAAATGCTCAGCCGAAAGTAACCGGAGGGTGGAGTAATATTATCACTTATAAAAATTTTGCTCTCGACTTTCTATTGCGAGGTGTGGCAGGAAATTATATCCTGAACACAACAAGAGCGGATTTGAATTATCCTGCTGAAGTTGTAAGATATAATCTTTCCAGGGAAGCTTTAAATGAACCGATAAACAACATCAGGGCTAATTACACTTCCACCAGATATCTTGAAAAGGGTGATTATCTGCGTTTGGATAATATCACTTTGTCATATTCTCCGAAAATTTCATCACCCTTCCTGCAGAAATTAACGGTCTATACAACTGTAAACAATGCATTTGTTCTTACAAACTATACGGGAATAGATCCGGAAATACATATGGGAGGCCTTAACCCGGGGATTGATGACAGGAATTTCTATCCGAAAACCCGCTCATTTATTTTCGGAATAAATGTGGACTTTTAATTTAATTAACAAAAAATTATTAAGTATGAAAAAATATAAAATCAAAAGCTTTGTTTATTCCATTGCTTTGTCATTAATAATGTTAATTGGATGTACGGATCTGGATGTTCCGGTTATATCTGAGCTTACTCCTGACACCTTTCCAAAAACTGAGGAAGATTTTATCTCTGTTACAGGTGCTGTGTACTATTTTTTACATTTCAAATTTTTTACAATAAACCAGATAATTATCCAGGAGTTATCCGGTGATTGTGCTGTTCTTACAGCCAATGGCGGGAACTGGTATGATGACGGAAGATACCAGAGATGGCATCTTCACCGGCCAAATGCTGACCAGCGGTTTCTCCGGGAATCTTGGACTGCCTGGTTTAATGGAATAAGTAAAATTAATAGTGTCCTTTCTTTATTATATGAAGCAGAAGATTCAGATGCAAAAAAAATGTTTATTGCTGAGATGAGAGTGATGAGGGCATATTTTTACTTCATCATACAGGATATGTGGGGCGGGGTACCGATCTATACTGATTTTGGATCAGCTGCCGATGTCAAAGCACGTGATTCACGTACAGATGTTTGTCAGTTTATAGAAGATGAGGTTGTTGCCTCATTACCTGACCTGACAGAAGAAACCGGTATTAATACGTATACCAGGCCCACCAAATGGATGGCTAATGCATTGTTGGCCAAATTGTATATGAACTGGGCTGTTTATACAGGCCAGGCACCCAGATGGAATGATGCTGTTGCTGCTTGCGATGTAATTATCGCAAAAGCTCAGGCTGATCCCGGTGCTATTGCACTTGATGCCGATTACTGGAAAATGTTTTTTCCTGACAATGGTCCGCATATAAAGGATTTTCTTTTTGCTATTCCCTGTGACGGAGAATATATGAAAGAACATATTCCCGCCCGCTACTGGTTGCCGGGCCGTATGAGATACAAATGGGATCTTCCCTTTGGCCCCAGTGGGTGTATTAAAGTCTGGCCGGAATACTACGACAAGTTTACCGCATGGGGTGATGATGATGAGAGAAAAGATATCTGGGTAGTAGGCAAGCAATATAATCTGGACGGATCACCAATTGAATTTGTTACTACACGGGTAGGGTTTGATAACAGGTATGACGGTCCGGACCCGGATAAACAGGATACTTTTCATTTGGAGTTAACCCGTGAAATTGAATTCCGCGACCTTGAAACTTTTGATACAGGTAATGATGATGCCGGTAAACTTGTAGGATATCGCCTTAATAAATTCTATCCTGACCAGACTTCCATTACCCGTAACCAGAATAATGATCTGCCTATCTTCAGATACGCTGATATCCTTCTGATGAAAGCGGAAGCCTTGCTAAGGGGAGCTAATGCCACTATGGGACACACTGCTGTGGAACTGGCAAACAGGGTGAGATCACGTTCCGGTGCAACACTTTATACTGCGGGTGATCTTACTCTTGATGAATTACTGGATGAACGTGCAAGAGAACTGGTATATGAAGGATGGAGAAGAAATGACCTGATAAGATTCGGAAAGTATGAAGAACCCTGGGGCGTTAAAACGGAAACCGATATCAATAAGAGGATAATGCCCATTCCTACTCAGGCATTACAGTTGAACACTCTTCTGGTTCAGAAT
>CAYVTV010000160.1:0-10238 GCA_964454295.1 uncultured Bacteroidaceae bacterium | reverse complement strand
AGGTAAACGGCATCTTTTTCAGGTGTCCAGAAAATCTGCCTGTTTTTCCCTGCCGGTATGTTTTCTCCTACATCACCCATAAGCGTTTTCATCCGGATGTAATCGCCGTTTACTTTTTCCGATTCCACCCATACAAAAAACAGGTCTGTTTTCTTATCACTGATAATATCATAGGAGATTCTAAGCTGCTCGCCATCATAGTCAAGACGGGGTTTGCTTAACATAAAGCCTTGGGAGAAAGAGTTTTTAAAAGGTAATAGTGTAAAACAGAGAAGAAAGAGGATCCTTAAAATCATGGCGGAAGTATTTATTAAAATACCAGCGTTTATTTATTCAATAACATTAGTCCACAACAGTTCCAATCGGTCTGCTAACCAAAAATACAATATTATTTAAAAAAAACAAACTAATTGCTTATACCGTAAATCCGTAAGGAGAGATTGTACCCGGCTAAATTAACTTCTAAAGTTGAATTATCTGCCTGCTTGTTGGGAAATTGCACTGAAAAGTACGATATAAAATGGAGGCTGCATTCCCTGTTACAAAGAAACTATCTTTATTCGGCCAGTATTAGTTTAATTTTATGCCGGCAGGAGAGTTACATTTTCATCACGATGGCGGGAATGAATATACAAACACGCTGTTTAGTAATGATTTTGGAGGTTCACATTTCAGATTCGGACTCGAAGTTGCTTTTTAGTTACGATTTATTTATCTCTGCACCCGGGCATTGCCTTTCCATATACCCCATACCTGCTCCTCATCTGCCGGTTGGCCGTAATCAGTCAGCAGGGTTGTGGCCAATGCTCCTGTTGCCCAGCCAAACTGGATCCATTTTTCCGGATCCCATCCTTTCAGAATACCGTAAAGCATTCCCCCGACAAATCCGTCTCCACCGCCTATGCGGTCAAGGACTGTAATTTCACGGGGTTCCACCACATGATATTTATCACCGAAGGACATAATGGCTCCCCACAGATGTAAATTTACACTTATGACTTCCCGCAGGGTGGTAGCATAAACCTGGGTCTTTGGATACGCTTTCTTTACATTCTCAATCATGCCCCTGAAACCTTCAATCTTGTCGCTTATACCTTTACCACCTGCTTCAGGGCCTTCAATACCCAGGCACAACTGAAAATCCTCCTCATTGCCGATCAGAATGTCTGACAGTGAGGCTATTTCGGAAAATATTTCCTTCAGTTCCTTTTCTCTTCCTTTCCAGAAAGACGCCCTATGATTAAGGTCAAACGATATCAATGTGTTGTATTTTTTAGCAGTGCGGGCCAGTTCCAGACAAAAAATACTGGTTTCACGGGAAAGTGCACCGATAAGTCCGGATAAGTGAACAATCTGCACACCCTCTTTTCCAAATATTCTTTCCAGGTCAAAATCTTTCACATTTAAGGCACGGCCTACCTCCCCTGCCCTGTCATTAAAAACCCTGGGGCCGCGTGTGCCATATCCGCTGTCGGCAATATTGATCTGATGGCGGTAACCCCATGGGCTCTCCTGCTCGCGCTCCACACCTTCATAGTCCATATGACGGCCTGCCAGGTTATCCTTTATCAGGCGGGCAATCGGACTCCCTTTTACAAATGTGGTCAACACTTTTACCGGCAATCCGAGAAAAGAAGAAACGCTGGCCACATTGGTCTCAGCGCTGGTAACCTGCAGCTTGAAAGTGTCGCTGCAATGAACAGGCTGTCCGTTAACCGGGGTGATACGGATACCCATACTGGTAGGCACCAGCATGGCATACTTACAGTTTTTCTTAAGTTCAATCTTCATAATTCCGTATAGTAAATGGTGAAACAATTCAAGGTGCGAATATAATGAAAATTTGGGTTTTGTGCGTTAAAATATGAATACCCACAAAGGACACAGTACCGGGTAGCTTTTACCTGCGGGGCTGAAGCTACGGCAACACGAAATCAGCATTCGCGGAAAAAGATAACATATTACGCCGTTTTCCTGTACCGGTTTATTGCAAGTGAAGTGAATACAACTGCTATCAATACCAACGCATATATTTCCATGCTGATGTCCTGAAATGTCGATCCTTTCAGCATCACCATCCTGTTGATACGCATGATGTACACCACGGGGTTTACAAGATTTATCTTTTGCGCCCAGACAGGCATGCTCTCCAAAGGAGTGAAAATCCCACTCATCAGTACAAAAATGATCATAAAAAAGAAGCCGGTAAACATGAATTGTTGTTGTGTATTTGAAAAGGTCGACACAAAAAGGGCCAGACCCAGCACTGCTGCCATGAAAATGGCTGAACACAGGAAGAGAAGTGCAATGCTGCCTTCGAATGGTATGTTGAAAATGAGTTTACCTATGGTTAGGCCGATAGCCAGATCTACCAGCCCGATAATAAGAAACGGTACCATCTTGGCTGTTATGAACTGGTATTTCCTGACAGGTGTGACATTTATCTGTTCTATAGTGCCGCTTTCCTTTTCCTTCACCAGGTTAAGCCCTGCCAGGATAAATCCGATGGCAAGTACAAGTATCCCAAGTACTCCCGGCAGCATATAATGCTTATAATTGAGCAACTCATTAAACCAGTATCGGTTGGTAACATGTACCTGCGGAACGGATGAAAAATTCAGGCCGGCGGATTTCCTTACCATGAGCTCCATATTGTATTCACGGATCACTCCGCTCAGGTACGCCCATGAAAGCTGAGCATTTGCAGCATTGATTGCGTTGGCTGAAACCAATATTTTTCCTGTATTTCCTTTCCCAATTTCTCTGCCAAAACCATGGGATATCTGAATGATTACATCAAATTTGCCCCTATGTAACAAAGCATTCGCTTCCTCTTCAGAAAAAGTGGAATAGCTGATATTAAAAAATGAAGATCCTTCCAGCTTACCTATAAGCGCTCTGGATTCAATGGTCATATCCCTGTCGATAATGCAGAGGTTTACATTTTTGATCTCGAAGGTAACGGCAGGGACAAGGATCAGCATCTGGACTATGGGTACGGCAAAAATTGCCTTTCCTATAAATTTATCCCTGAAGATCTGAATAAACTCTTTTCTTATTAAATACAATATTGTCCGCATCCTGTCTTTCCTTATTTTTTACTGCAGTCTGATTTTAAAGTTTCTGATGGCCAGCCCCACAAATGCCAGTGTGAAGAGTACAAGTATCAGTGTTTCTTTCCACACATAAAGAAATCCTGTTCCTTTTATCATGATATTTTTTATGATCACAATAAAATACCTGGGAGGTAACATAGCACTGACCCAACCGTATACTTCCGGCATATTTTCAATCGGGATTATAAATCCGGAAAGTAAAACCGTTGGAAGCATCATTCCCACCAGTGAGATAAAGATGGCCTGCTGCATGGTTTTGGCTATGGTAGAGATTAAAATGCCAAGTGACAGGCTTAACAGAATATAGAGCATAGCTTCGGCAAGAAGCAGAATGAGGCTTCCTTTAACAGGCAGATCAAATACAAACCATGAAAGCAATAATATCATGATCACATCTGCGAATGAAAGTATAAAATACGGGAGTACTTTACCCATGATGATGTGTGCGGGTTTCAGAGGCGAGACGAGCAGTACTTCCATGGTTCCGAACTCTTTTTCACGGGTAATGGTAATAGAAGTCATCAGGGCACAGATAAGGATCATGATGAGCGTAATAACTCCCGGCACAAACATATACTGACTTTTCAATGAAGAATTATAGAACATTCGCACTTCAGGCTGAACCCTCATTGCTCCATCCGCAGATACACCTGCCAGTTCACTGTTGAAGTCAGCAATGATCGCCGTAAGATAATTAGTTGCAAGGGTAGCCATGTTGGGTTCAGATCCGTCAGCGATAATACTTATTACTGCCTTACCTTCACTTAGAAGTTTCCGGCCAAAGTTTTGTTCAAAAATTATTACTGCCTTGATTTTATTTCCCCTGAGAACTTTATCCACATCATATAAATTGGTGAGGTTCTCCCGCACTCTGAAAAAACCTGATGAAATAATTTTTTCAGATAATTGCCGGGTTATTTCATCTTTTGAAAGATCAAGAAAAGCAACCTGTGCATTTTTAAGATCATTGCTGACAACAAATCCAAAAAGAAGTATCTGGGCAACAGGAATCCCGAATAAAATAATCATTGTCCGGACATCCCTGAAAATATGCAGGAACTCTTTTTTTACAAATCCTGTGAATTGCTTCATAATTTAACGAACTGTTGATCTAACTCACGTTTAGTTAATATTTCTGCGGTCGGGCTATTTTAATAAACACTTCCTCCATGGAATTTACCATATATTGTTTTTTCAACTCAGCAGGGGTATCCAGTGCCACAATTTTCCCCTCGCTCATTATGGAAACCCTGTCACAATATTCCGCTTCTTCAAGGTAATGAGTGGTAACGAAAACCGTAATACCACCGGCTGCCGTTTCATATATCATTTCCCAGAACTGACGCCGTGTAACAGGATCAACGCCGCTGGTAGGTTCATCAAGAAAAACAATCTTCGGCTCATGAAGAATAGCTATTGAAAAAGCAAGCTTCTGCCTTAATCCAAGAGGAAGATCCGAAATCAACCTGTTACCATACTCCTCAAAATTGAGCCTCTTAAGAAGGCGTTGAGTTCTTTCCCTGATAAGCTGCCTTTTCATCCCGTAGATACCGCCATAGAGCATAACATTTTCCCGTACTGACAGATCTTCATAAAGTGAAAACTTCTGACACATATAACCTATATTTCTTTTTATCTGCTCAGCCTGTTTCTTTACATTAAATCCGGCTACCATCACTTCTCCCGATGTGGGTTCTGATAAACCTGAGAGTATCCTGATAGCGGTAGTTTTGCCTGCCCCGTTGGCCCCCAGGAAACCGAAAATCTCACCTTCATACACCTCAAAATTAAGATTGTCATTTGCAGTGAAACTCCCAAATTTCTTAACAAGATTACTGACAGATATTACCGTTCCGTTCATGGTTGCTGATTTATTTCTTTATTTTCCATCAAATCCAGAAAACGATCTTCTATTCCTGCTCTTGTTTCTTCAATGGTTACATTATGGATACCCATATTTTTAAGATGGTCATAAACAGCCGTATCAAAGACATCATTCTTGAAAGTTATATGCACTGAATCTCCGAAAGGATATGCGGTATTAATTCCGGGATAACTCTTCAACCCATTTATCAGTTTATATTTTTCAGGAGCTTTAACAGTGAAAAGCTTTCTGCTGAAGCCATCCCTTATCTTATCGGGCTGATCAACTGTAAGTATCTCTCCATCACGGATCAGCGCCACCCTGTCGCATCTTAATGCTTCGTCCATATATGGTGTTGAAGTTATTATGGTAATATTGTGCTGCCTGAGTTTCTTTAGCATGTCCCAGAATTCTGCACGCGAAACGGCATCCACCCCTGTCGTAGGTTCGTCAAGAATAAGAAGAGCAGGCTTATGGATAAGGGCACAGGATAGAGCCAGTTTTTGTTTCATCCCTCCAGAAAGTTTGCCGGCCAATCTTTTTTTAAAGGGTTCAATATGTGAATAGATATCATAAATGAGATCATAATTCTCCTTAACTGTTGTTCCGAAAACCGTGGCGTAAAAATTCAGGTTCTCTTCGACCGACAGATCCTGGTAAAGGCTGAACCGTCCGGGCATATACCCGGTTTTTTTACGTAATTCTTTAAAACCCGTTCCGACATCGTGTCCCATTACGGTCATTTCCCCTTCATCCGGAAGCAGCAACGTGGCTATAATCCTGAAAAGGGTAGTTTTTCCTGCGCCATCTGGACCTATGAACCCAAAAATGTCGCCTTCATTTACCGAAAATGAAATATTTTTCAGCGCCTGGGTTACCCCAAACTTTTTTGTAATACCTGATGATTGTATCATCATTTTCATTTCTCAGTATTTTCAGAAAATTGCTTCTCCCGGCATTCCCGACTTAATGCTGCCGTCATTATTCACGCTGATGGTAACCGCATACACAAGCGTAACGCGTTCTTCCTTCGTCTGGATAATCCGCGGGGTGAATTCTGCCTTATCCGATACATAACTTATCGTAGCGGGAAATGATTTATACCCCCTTCTGCCATCGTCAATCCGAACTGTACATTCCCCTCCGGTTCTCAGATCTCCGAGCTGTGCCCCGCTAACATACACTTTAAGCTTCACTATTGAAAGGTCAGCCATTTTTACAAGCGGCTTGCCGGCGGTTGTAAGCTCGCCTGCTTCAGCATATTTAGCAATAACAGTTCCCGTTAGAGGACTCCGGACAATACTACGGGAAATCTGTTCATCCAGTAAGGCTTTTTTCGATTCAAAAACCGATAATTCAGCCGTAACAGATGATTTCTGCGTATTGTTTGCGGCGATCTGTTTCTTCAACACCTCTAACTGACCGTTCAGGTCATCATACTGCTTTTTAGTCGCGGCATCATCTTTCAGCAACTTTTTAATCCGGGCAAAATCGACATTCAGATTGACTATCTGTTGCTTCAGAATTTCGTTTTGCGAGTCTATATTTGCGATGCGTGTTCTGACACTCTTCATGCCTGCGTTAATTTCATCTTTCTGAAGATGGAACATGGTAGTATCGATGAGCGCTATTTCCGTTCCCTTTTCAATCTCTGATCCTTCCGGCACATCCAATCTGAGTATCCTGCCATTAGTCTCTGAAGAAATGATCACTTCTGTTGCCTCAAAAGTCCCAAAGGCATCAGCTGTTCCGGAATTGTTCCTGCATCCGGTGAACAGTAATGCTGCTGTTAGTAATAACATTTTAGTTTTCATATTATTCAATCTCCTTTCCGCTTATGTTTAAATATTCCACCCTGGCCAGGGCGAGATTTATTTTATGTATCTCGTAATTTATCTGAGCCTGTTTTTCCGAATTCAGTTCATTCAGGTAATCTGTGGCAGTGATTGTTCCGTTTTCATATTGTGATTCTGCCGTCAGGGTTATCCTTCTTCTTATTTCAATAAGTTCCGTATCAGTTTTCAAAAGTGATTCAAGGTTTGATATTTCGGCACTTTTAGCATCGAGAAGTCTTGTCAGCTTATCTGTCATATCCCTCTTCCTGCTATCAATTATACCCTGCTGAAGGTATATCATCTGCTTTTCATTCCTGACCCTGTTCCAATCGAAGATATTCCATTTTATCCCTGTTCCTGCTATATAATAAGGTGCAAATTCATTTTTGAAGAAATTATTTCCCGGGGGATTACCATAGCCGAGGGTTGCAAAGGCAAATGCCTTTGGCATACGCTTGCTTTGTAAAGCCTGCAATGACAGGTCAAGCTGTTCCTTCCTGAGGTCAAATATCTGTAGTTCGGGACGGGTGAATCCGGCCTGGTAATCGTTCTCCGGGGAAGGAAGAATTAATTCGGTGGAATCATTAATTTCTATTCCTGTTAAGTCGGATAATATCTTCCGGAGGGAAGCTTTCGTCATTTTATTTTCAGATAGTTGCTGTTCCAGCTTTATTCTTTCAGACAAGAGAACATCCATATCTGATTTCAGACGGATCCCGCCTTCCATTGCTGAATTCATTGAAATCATCCGTTTATTAATAAGTTCAAGGTAATTTTGAACCAACTCCTTTTGTCTTTCCATGAGAAGAAGGTTGAAATAACAATTGTTTACAGCTTCCCTGAGTTTGTAAAGGTCGGATTCTGTCTGCATCAAATTTATCCCCAGATCAATCTTTTCCAAAGCTCTTGCAACTTTTGATGCTCCGCCGTCATATAATGTCTGGCTTATGTCAAGGGTAACTTTGTATTGTTCGTTAGGTAATGGTCTGATGAGACCGGCAATGCCGGGATCAAGCAAAGAACCAAGAGCATCAGTCATATTCACCACTGAAGAGTTATAAACAAAGCTCCCGCCGGCATCCAGTATGGGAAGCCAGGCTTTGGAATGATTTTTATCCTTAAGCTGCCATATTTCAGAATACATATTTTTTTCAACCATTATGGGTGCAGTTGAATATGCTTTTTCATAACATTCCTGCAGTGTGAGAATATGCTGTGAATTGACTGATTCTGCCACTAAAAACAGCAGTAGTATTAAAAATTTCGTTTTCATCAATATTAAAACTTTTTACTATTAATAAATAGTTCATTAAATTAAAATAAAAACGCAAAGGCGCAAAGGCGCAAAGTGTTGATTATAATCAATATTTTGCGTCTTTGCGTTTTTTTACATTTTTGCCTTTGCGCTTTTTTTTGCGCCTTTGCGTTTATTTTTTCTAATGTAAAGGCCTCTCTGTCCAGTAAATGTTTAACAAATATTGCCTCAGCACATCGTTTATTTTTTTCAAAATAATAATCCTACTTTAATATAATACTTACACGCTCTTTTTAACAGCATTAATAACAAACTCAGCTGCATACTCCTTTCTTTTCTCAATATAGTCTTCAAAATTATATCCCATTTTTTCCATAATATTTGAGATCAGCACCCTGCCTGCAAACGGAAAGACACTCATGGCGGCAATGGAGGTCATTAACTGAGGAATACTCTCCCTGGTAATGTTATACTTTTTCAATTCCTCTTTATGCTGCATTTCCAGGGTAGTCCAGAATTTTTCAATATCAAGGTACTGAATAAAGTTTTTAATTACTAAAGGGTTACGATTCATCTCGTTCAGTATAAACAAGGGAAGCCTGGGGTTCTTTTGTAAAAAAGTGATATGTTCCCTGAAGAAGAACCTTATTTTGTCTTCGAGGGAAAGATTTTCATCAAAGACCGGCGCAAATTTCCTGAACATCTGTCCGGCGATCTTTTCAAACACTGCATTGAACAACCGTTCTTTTGACCGGTAATAATAATGCAACAGCGATTTGTTGATACCGGCATGATCGGCAATATCCTGCATACGTGCCCCATCCATTCCTTTTTTTATAAAAATCTCAGTAGCGGAATCGAATATCTTTTCTTCGGTTTGTTTGTCTTGTTCTGTCATATTATAATTAATAAATTAGTTGACTTTATAGTTTAACTATATTATTTAACTTTTTGGTCAAATATATATAATATTTTTAATTCTGCATCATTTTTATAGAAAATATTTCATATTATTAATGCTATGGTTAAAAAATTATAATAATAAAATTTGTTTATTATGTTAACTATTTCTAACTTTGTGTTAGAATTATATAACTATTCATTATGAAGAGAACAGTTTTAATTTTCGTTATTGCCGGGTTGGTTCTGATCACTACCGGTTTATGGTATATTAAATTATCCGGTACAACAGGTTATATTGATCTGTTGCACTTTGGTGTCATTTTTATGGTTGTTGTCTTTGCATTATTTGCAGGATACAAAAGGTTAACGAGTGTAATACGCGGAGAACCTGCGGAAGATGAATTATCAAAAAAGATCCTTCAGAAGACGGCTTCTATATCCTATTATATTTCTTTATATATCTGGATTTTCCTGATATTTCTGAAAAACAGGGTAAGCTTTGAAACAGAAGAGTTACTTGGAACCGGTATCTTAGCGATGGCCGCAACATATGGAATAGTCTGGTTAATTTTATATTTCAGAGGGAAGAAATATGAATAACCGTATCAAAGAATTTCGGGCAAAGTATAATCTGACTCAGGAAGACCTGGCAAAAAAAGTGAATGTAAGGAGAGAAACCATTGTTTTTCTTGAGAAAAATAGATATAATCCTTCCTTAAAGCTGGCTTATGATCTGGCTCAGTTGTTTTCAGTACCTATAGAAGAGCTTTTTATTTTTGATGATGACAGAACCAGAAATAATCCCTATCTTACAAAAAAATAAAGATACCGATGTTTGAAAAAAAGCATAATATTATTAAATCACCTGATCTGACGAAGATGCAACGGGTTGAAATTGATCACAGAACAACAATTTATATTGCACAGGGTGCTGATCCTGAAGAAGCCCGAAGCCGTTATAATAACAGAAAAAAAAGCTAAACAAGATATTCATTCCGGTAAAAGGAAATCAAACCTTTTAACAGATTAATTTAAATGTTAATTAAGGGCACCTCTAAAAACTCCAGTGAACCTTTCTTTCTAAAGCTTCCTCGAATTAGTATGTGTTAGTCTCCCCTGCCTTCAATTTTTAAGTTTTTTTAACAACTATTTAATAACAATCTAATTATCAGTGAAATGGAAGTCAATATTGAATTTACTTCCATTGTACACTAATAAAAATGATTTTACATTTTCAACATAAATTATAAATTTGCGAACCATAA
>CAYVTV010000159.1:0-10242 GCA_964454295.1 uncultured Bacteroidaceae bacterium | reverse complement strand
ATTATTGAACAATCGGGGAAACACCTTCTGAATATAATTAATGACCTTATTGAGATTTCAAGGATAGAATCCGGTCATGTTGAAATAAGAAAAGAACTGTTTAATATCAATGCTTTACTGGATGATCTGTACTTGTTCTTCAGGAAAAGTTTACAAATGAAGGCTGTACCCGTAGAGCTGATGCTTCATAAAGAAAAGGAAGATAACCATGCCTGTTTGGTAACTGATTCTTCAAGACTTAAGCAGGTTTTAATAAACCTGCTCAATAATGCGCTGAAATTTACACCGAAAGGAAATATTGATTTTGGATATGAACAGAAAGATAACAAAACCCTTCAGTTCTATATTAAAGATACTGGTATTGGGATCCCCGATAATGCCAAAGATTATATTTTTGAAAGGTTTCGCCAGGCAGATGATGCCAAAACCCGTAAATATGGCGGAACAGGCCTTGGATTGACTATTTCAAGAAGTCTGGTTGAACTGCTGGGAGGAAAAATATGGTTTAATTCTGAATATGGACAGGGGACAAACTTTTACTTTACCATACCATCTTTATTAAAATCCTGCAATGACGCCGGCAAAGAACATTTTGAAGATGATGTACATGATATTAACTGGTCGGATAAGAGGATCCTTATAGCTGAAGATGAACAATCAAACTTCATCCTTTTAAAACATGTTCTTAAACCAACCGGAATTGAAATTGTCAGGGCTATCACCGGAAACGAAGTATTGAAATTGTTGGAGCAGAACTCATTAAGATTCAACCTGGTACTTATGGATATCAAGATGCCTGAAATGAACGGACTTGAGGCTATAGAACAAATCAGAAAAAGAAAGTATGATATACGGGTTATTGCACAGACGGCTTATGCAATGACGGATGACAGACAAAAATGCTTAAATGCCGGATTTGATGAGTATATTACCAAACCAATAAAGCCGAATGAGCTTATTAAGCTGCTTTTAAAGTATTTGTAATTGAATCAATGTCCGGTTGTGTCCGCTAATGTATGAGGGGTTAAGGATATTAATGAAAAAAGCTGTCCCCGAAAGGACAGCCTGAACAATTCAAAGGCTAACCCTAAATTAACCTAATGATTGATGAAAGCGTATGCAATGTAAAAAGAAATTATGATAAAACCTGAGGATAAGTCAATTTTATCTTTTTGATTACTTTTCTGACAGGACATTCTTGTTAATTTTAAAAAAAGTAATGATCTTTATATGTTCGCGATAAGTACAACTTTTTTATTATACATTTAAATCTATTTTGCTATGAGAACATTATTTAAAGCGTTTATTATGGTTATGGTTATTACAGCATGTTGTTTTTCATGCAAGTCCAGGACAGAACGTTCCGGAACTACTTCCGCAGTGGAAAGTACTGTTGAAGAGGGCTGGATTGTATTATTTGACGGAACCGGCACTGAAGGCTGGAGAAATTACGGGAAGGAAACGTTTCCGGAAAAGGGTTGGGTGATTGAAGAAGGTACACTGAAATGCCTTGGTTCAGGAGAAGGTGAAGCTGGAGGAAGAGGAGGGGATATTATCTATGATCAGAAATTCAAGGACTTCCATCTGAAATTAGAGTGGAAGATCTCGGAAGGCGGCAACAGTGGGATTTTTTACCTTGCCCAGGAGATACCCGGGGAAGCCATATGGAAATCTGCTCCGGAGATGCAGATACTTGATAATGAAAGACATCTGGATGCGCAATTAGGATCTGACGGTAACAGGCAGGCTGGTTCTTTATACGATCTGATCCCTGCTGTGCCCCAGAATGCAAAACCTGCAGGAGAATGGAATGCCGTTGAAATAATGATATATCAGGGAACGGTTGTTCACAAGATGAATGGAGAAGTTGTTCTGGAATATCACCTTGGAACATCTGACTGGGATGCTTTGATTGCTAACAGCAAGTTCAAGACCTTTACAGAATTTGGTAAGTACCGTGAAGGCTTTATCGGTCTGCAGGATCATGGTAATGATGTGTGGTTCAGGAATATAATGATAAAAGAACTATAATACCATCCCGGATATGATAAACTCAGGGATACTACTGTCCCGGAGTTTATCATATTATTCATAATCATCAAGACGATTCAATTATATTGATCAGTTGATTAATAAACTATGCTGCCCGTAATGTGTGTCGATACATGCCATATGCGGCATAACAATTGTCGTATCCTTGTCCCTTACTTCTAATAAATGACCATTCGGAAAAGTTGAAATTACGATTTTCAATGGTTACCCCCAGGCTTATACTATTTGCATAACAGTTTTTTTATGCTGTTTTGAAATTTTCATACATATTTTGCCTTCCTTACATTTATAGCTTGTATATTTATCATCCTTTTTCAAATTATCGGAAAAAATGAATAATAATTCAAACAACCATTCATATGTGAATTCTAAAATGATTCCCTTTTCCTTTATTCTGGAAGAAGATGAGAAACAGGCATTATTAAGGAATATTAATCCCTTGAAGTTTTCCAGAAAGTCCGTTATTTTCAGGCAAAATGCAAAAGTTACGCATCTGATGTTCGTGAAATCGGGTCTCATTAAAACTTTTAATAAGGGAAGCAATGACAGGTCTGTTATACTAAATATACTTAAAGACGGTGATTACATCAACCTGGGTTCGATTTTCGGAGAAAGAAATTTCACTTTCTCAGCCACTGCAATTTCAGATACAGATATTTGCGAGATTGATTTAAAGGTATTTAAAAATATAGTTTTCAAAAATAACAGGTATACTGAACAGCTTTTTCAACTTTTATACAATGAAAATCTGTATTTGCAGGAAAGACTTATTAACCTTGTTCACAAAAAGATATCGGGAAAAGTTGCTGATGTTTTATTGTTCTTTTCAGAAGAGATCTATAAGAGTAAATCATTTACCTTTCCGGTTTCCAGAAAAGATTTAGCCGATATTGCAGGTATTTCAAAAGAGAATTTCAGCAGAGCATTGAGCGAATTAAAAAATGAAAGGGTTATTGAACTTGACCGTTCAAAAGTTGAGATTAAATGTTTGGATATTTTAAAAACATTAAGTTTACCTTGGTAATAATATTAACTTTACACGTTTTTCCATAATTCAATGAGAAAATTAAAGATTCTGATTGTTGACGATATTTATTCAAACAGATTATTATTAGGGGAATTGATAAGGATTCTCGGGCATGAATCAGTTCAGGCTGAAAATGGACAGGAAGCAATTCATTTTCTCAAAGAGAATGATTTTGACCTTGTTCTGATGGATATCGAAATGCCGGTAATGAATGGAGTTGAGACTACACAATACATTCGGAATGAAATGCCGAATCCCAAAAGCCTCATTACTGTCGTTGCGTTAACAGCTCATAACCCTGAATTGTTTTTTAAAGATTTCAGTAATGCAGGTTTTGATGACCTGCTTACCAAACCCTATTCCCTGGAAAAGATAACTTGTTTAATCAATAATTTATGTTGATATGTTCTCCAATGAATTTCTTCAGACAGATGCTTTTATATATATAATTTTACCCTTGCTTATTTTCATTGCAAGGATCACGGATGTTTCTATAGGTACCATCAGGATTATTTTTGTTTCCAGGGGTAATAAGCTTATAGCTCCGCTTCTGGGCTTCTTCGAAGTACTAATCTGGGTTTTCGCCATAAGTCATATACTTCAGCACCTGAATAATATTTTTGCATTTATTGCATATGCAGCAGGATTTGCCGTAGGTAATTATATTGGAATGAAGATCGAGGAAAGCCTTGCCCTGGGCATCTCCCTGGTCAGAGTTATTACAAAAAAGGAAGCTTCTGAACTGGTAAAGGTTATGCATGATAAAGGTTATGGAACAACAGTCGTTGATGCCATGGGAAGAGATAATGAGGTTAATATACTCTATACGGTAGTTAAGAGAAAAGATATTGAAGCTACCATAGAATTGATAAAGAAGTATAACCCAAATGCATTTTATACAATTGAAGATATCAGATATGTAAGTCATGAGAATTTTCCGCAATACTCCAGGAGGGACAGGGTAAGGTTTTTTGAACTCTTCAGTGCATGGAGAAAAGGTAAATAACATTCTTTAATAAAATAATACTCTGTAATAGCAATTAAATCTCACTTATGAACAGAGGTTTTGCCAGTGATAATAACGCCGGTGTGCATCCGGACATCCTGCATTCAATTTCAGAAGTCAACAAAGGGCATTGTATCGCTTATGGAGAAGATCCATGGACTGAACAAGCTGCTGAGATGTTCAAAGCATTATTAGGCAATGATGTTGAAGTTTATTTTGTTTTTAACGGAACGTCGGCCAATGTACTTGGCATCAGTGCATTCGTTAAGTCATACCATGCTGTTATTTGTGCTGAAACAGCTCATATTTATGTTGATGAATGTGGAGCCCCGGAGAAATATACTGGTTGTAAACTTCTTCCTGTTCAAACTCCTGATGGGAAACTGACTATTGACCAAATTAAAAGACAGCTGAATGGGGTGGGTTTTGAACACCATGTACAGCCAAAAATTATTTCTGTCACGCAGCCAACTGAAATGGGAACTTTATACACTGTGGAGGAATTAAAAAATATTTGCGGATTTGCTCATGAAAACGGGCTATCGGTACATATGGACGGAGCCCGGATAAGTAATGCAGTAGCAGGCTTAAACTGTAACATTAAAGAAATAACCAGGGATGCAGGTATTGATGTTTTATCCTTTGGGGGAACTAAAAACGGAATGATGTATGGTGAAGCGATTATCTTTTTAAACTGCCAGATGGCTGAAGACTTTAAATTTCAAAGAAAACAAGCTATGCAACTGGCTTCAAAGATGCGTTTTATTTCAGCACAGTTTCTGGCCTTCCTTAAAAATGATCTCTGGCTTAAAAATGCAAGACATGCCAACAGGATGGCACAAATACTCCGTCATGAAACTGAAAGCATACCCGGAGTAACACTCACACAGAAGACTGAAGCAAATGGGGTCTTCGCAATTATCCCCAGCGAAGTAATATCGGAATTACAAAAG
The DNA here is from genome assembly GCA_964454295.1 of uncultured Bacteroidaceae bacterium. GTDB lineage: Bacteria > Bacteroidota > Bacteroidia > Bacteroidales > CAYVTV01. The sequence continues at coordinate 5,204 of CAYVTV010000159.1, read as the reverse complement.
GAATTTTTCTTTTATGTCTGGGATGAATCAAAGTCAGAGGTCAGATGGATGACTTCTTATGATACCCGGGAAGAAGATATTTACAGATTTACAGATTTACTGAAGGAAATGCTCATTAAATACGGAAGGTAATACATAAGCCTGAAGCATTATCCCTGAATACTATTATTCAGGATGATTAAAATTTCCAAATAGCAGGGAACTATCTCCATAAGAGAGGAACCGGAAATCATTTTTAAGTGCATAATTATACACTTTCTTCCAGTCGTCTCCAATAAATGCTGCTACAAGTAGGAGAAGCGTACTGCAGGGTTGATGGAAATTGGTTATCATCCCATCAGTCATTTTAAACTTATACCCCGGCATAATCATGATTTTGGTTGATGCTTTTACTTGTTCTATTCCCTTATTTTGCATGTAAGTAAGTATTGTTTTCAGGGATTCCTGCCTTGTATTTTCTCCTTTTAACTTGTAAGGTTCCCATTGATCAAGGTAAAATGAAAATTCCCCTGTTTTATCTGCTTTGAGTTTTATTCCCAGCCAATATAGCGATTCCAGTGCCCTGACTGTAGTTGTCCCTACAGATATGCATTGTCTTCCTGCATTAATAATTTCCTGTAATCCTTGTTTTGTTATACTAAAATGTTCAATATGCATATCATGAGCAAATATATTATCACCTTTTACCGGTAAAAAGGTTCCGGCACCGACATGTAGAGTGATTTTACCTGACATTATGCCTTCAGCCTTAAGCTTTTTCAATATCTCCGGGGTAAAATGAAGACCTGCCGTAGGTGCAGCCACTGATCCTTCGTAACAGGAATATATGGTCTGATATCTTTCCTTATCTGCTTCTTCGGCTTCACGCCTGAGATATGGGGGAATTGGAGTAAGCCCTGCATTTTTTAGTATATCAGAAAATGTTATGTCCTGATCATCCCACTCAAATGCTATGATGCGGGAGTTTTGCATTTTTCCGGCGACACTTGCATTTAAATTGATTTTAGTATTGTTCAGTTTGATGGTTTTAGACAGAGAACCCGACTTCCATTTTTTTGCATTTCCCACCAGGCATTTCCATATTGATTTTTTTCTTTCATTTAAAGCGATTGCATAATCTGCAGGCTGACAGGGTTCCAGGAGAAAAACTTCTATTCCGGCACCTGATTCTTTATTAAACAGTAGTCTCGCCATGATAACCTTTGTGTCATTAAAAACCAGATAATGACCGGGATTAAGCATTGAAGGAAGATCACTGAAATGAAATGAATTTATATTCCCATGGTTGTAAACCAGTAGCTTTGAAGCATCTCTTACTTCTGACGGGTATTTGGCAATCCGGTTATCCGGAAGATCATAAAAGAAGTCTTTATTATTTAGTTTAACAGGGAAATCCATTTGCTGCATTATTGGGTTAACCTGGTTCCGTTCTTTAAAAGAATGACCGGTGTATTTTTGTGATAATTTTTTCCTGTGCTGTACCTTGTTTTAACTAATTGCTGAGTGCAAAAATAATATACTTTTTCCCGGAACAACATATCTATAGATTTTTCAGGGGTGGAAATGCTATGATTATTGGGATTACAGACTTTCACATTCCGGGGTTAAAAAAAAACCAGATGGTATCATTTATTAAGATGGTCCATATCAGCCTTACCTCTTTACACGAAGAAGTGCCGGATTAAAAGCTACAAAGAGTTGAATTATTGCACTTTATTTTGTAATTTTACAGCACAGTAAATTGTTCCATCGTTCTGTTAAAAACAGAAAGGAAAGTCCGGGCAACACAGGGCACTGCACTTCTGTTAAGGAGGTATCCGTGAGGGTACAGAAGCAGAGAAGAAAACAACCGCTCCGTTTACGGTGTAAGGGTGAGAAGGTGGGGTAAGAGCCCACCAGGCCGGATGGTGACATCCGGTGCTGTCTGTCTTGCGGGTTGCAAGACCAAATAAACCGGCGCATTTGGGCTGCCCGTCCGATGCCGGGGGGTAGGTCGCTTAGATAAATGATGGGAATTCTTATAAATTAAGAAAACAGAACCCGGCTTACAGATTTACTGTTTTTTATAACCCTGAAAGGGCTCTTGCCCTTTCAGGGTTATTTTATTCTAAAATCATCACCGGTAGGATATTCAAATATTTTTAAATCAAATTCCGGAATAACTGCTAAAAGATGATCAAAAATATCAGCCTGTATTGCTTCATACTTGATCCAGTCAACCTGGTTGGAGAATACATATATTTCCAGAGGCAGTCCTTTCTCATCCGGAGGTAGTTGACGTATCATCAGGATCATTTTAGTATTTATTTTTGGATGTTGCTGCAGGTAAGCTTTTGCGTAAGCTCTGAAGGTACCTACATTCGTCATTCGCCTTCCGTTTACAATACACGATTCATCAATTCCATATCGTTGATTATATTCACTTATTTCCTTTTCCTTTTCATCCATGTAAGGTTGCAGAATCTTGATTTCATAGAGCTTTTTCTTTAATTTTTCATCAAGAAACCGGATGCTTTTAATATCAATTCTAAGAGATCTTTTAATCCTTCGTCCACCGGATTCAATCATACCAGTCCAGTTTTGAAAAGATTCTTTTATTAAAGCATTTGTTGGAACCGTGACTATTGTTTTATCAAAATTTTGCACCTTAAGGGTATACAAAGTCATATCAATGACATCCCCATCAACACCTCTTGACGGGATTGTAATCCAGTCACCGATTTTCACCAGATTATTCGCGGAAATCTGCAGGCTGGCAGCAAAACTTAGAATAGTGTCCTGAAAAATTAATAAAAGTACGGCAGCCATGCCGCCAAGACCTATGACAACCGATGTGACATCTTTTCTAAAAACTACAGATATGATTATGAGTGAAAATATGATGATAACAACAATTTTTACTAATTGAATATAACCTTTAATAGGTTTGTGAGCTGAAATGGGTGAGAGCAGGTATATCTGATGAAATGATTCTATTATTGAATTTATCACAATAGCTCCTATGCAGAGCATATATACATAGGAAAGTTTCTGTAGAATATTCATCAACCCGGGATAATCTGCCAGTGCCCACCCAGCCATGCTCCATATAATTAATGCAGGTGCCAGATGAGAAAGTCTTATGAAAACATTGTTTTTAACAAAAATATCATCCCAGTTTGCACTGGATTTACGAATAATTCTGTGTACAACTTTTTTAATAAAAAATTTTACCAGGCCATTGGCTGTGTAACTTAACAGAAATACAATACTTATCAGAGTAAGAGCTGTAATGACCGAAGCTATATTATTATTGAGACCTAAATAGATTAATAATTCCTTCAACCAACCTGTAGGATCTGAAAAAAAATGCATAACAATTCTGTTTAATATAATACTTTAATACTTATTAATTGCTGTTCTTATAGTTATTAGTCTGACCAGCAGATTTTCCAGCAGGTCCATTTTAAGCATATTCGCTCCGTCTGATTTTGCTTTTTGCGGTTCAGGATGAGTTTCCAGAAAAATCCCGTCAACGCCCACGGCGACACCTGCCCTGGCTATAGTTTCAATCATTTCCGGTTTTCCTCCTGAAATTCCTTCCGGCTGATTGGGTTGTTGCAGAGAATGGGTAATATCCAGCACAACAGGTCTGCCAAACTTTTGCATTTCTACAATGCCCCTGAAATCAACGATAAGATCATGGTAACCAAACATGGTTCCCCTGTCAGTAATCATGACCTTGTCATTTCCTGATTCAATCACTTTGTTTGCAGCATATTTCATTGATTCAGGTGCAAGAAACTGACCTTTTTTAATATTTACCCACTTGCCCGTTTTTGCAGCCGAAATAAGTAAATCGGTCTGCCTGCAAAGAAATGCCGGAATCTGCAAAATATCTACATGTTCTGCCGCAATTTGAGCATCATTGGCGGAATGTACATCAGTAATTACCGGAATATTTAGTTTTTGTCCCGTTTCACTGAGTATTTTCAATGCTTTCAGATCTCCGATACCGGTATATGAATCAATCCTGGAACGGTTAGCTTTACGGTAGGAACCTTTAAAAATAAGTGGTATATGGTATTTGTCTGATAATTCCTTAAGTTTTGAGGCAATAAGCATGACCATTTCTTCTCCCTCTATGACGCAAGGACCGGCAAGGAGAAAGAAATTACCTGAATCAAGGTGTTGAATTTTTGGAATTGATTTTAACGTGTTCATTCTGTTATTATTTATTTAAATCTTTCTTTCCAGAGTACATTAAGTCTTTCCCGCATTTCCTGCTCTCTCTGGTTTTCACCAGGTTTATAAAAATCTTTATTCATAAGATCTTCCGGAAAGAAATTGTCAATTATAAAACTTCCCTTATAAGAATGCGCGTATTTATAATCTTTACCATAACCAAGGTCTTTCATAAGTTTGGAAGGAGCATTCCTGAGGTGAAGGGGAACCGGCAGATTCCCTGAACGGGATACCTCGTTCAGGGCATCTTCAATAGCCATATATCCTGAGTTACTCTTTGGGGAAGCAGCCAGGTAAATGGCTGCTTCTGAGAGAATTATTCTTGACTCAGGTAATCCGATCACATTAACTGCCTGAAAACATGCGTTGGCAATCAGCAGTGCGTTAGGGTTGGCCAGACCTATATCCTCTGCAGCCAGTATCAGTAATCTTCTTGCGATGAATTTCACATCTTCTCCACCGGCAATCATTCTGGCAAGCCAGTAAACTGATGCATCCGGATCACTGCCTCTTACCGATTTAATAAAAGCTGAAATAATATCGTAATGCATTTCCCCGTTCTTATCATATAGCGCGAGGTTTTCCTGAATGATTTCAGACACTTTTTCATTAGTGATGTCTATACGTTCCGGGTTATCTTTATTTTCTGAATTAACTACAAGTTCAAGAGCATTCAGCAGTTTTCTGGCATCTCCTCCGGAATATTGAAGTAAGGCTTCATCTTCGCTGATAACAACAGGTAGTTTTTTAAGAGAATAATCCTGTTGTAAGGCTTTGACTATTAACTTCTTAAGCTCGTCTTTAGATAGGTTTTCCAGCACGTAAACCTGGCATCTGCTTAAAAGTGGTGAAATTACCTCAAAGGAAGGATTCTCTGTAGTTGCTCCAATCAGAACTATAGTACCGTCTTCTACTGCACTCAGCAGTGAATCCTGCTGTGATTTGCTGAAGCGGTGAATTTCATCAATAAACAGAATTGG
>CAYVTV010000158.1:0-10348 GCA_964454295.1 uncultured Bacteroidaceae bacterium | reverse complement strand
GTAATTAAAATTAAATTAATAAGTTAGACATTATAGTAGATTTATCAGGGATGCAAAATTAAGATTTTTTTATGAAAACCAGCAAAGAATCATTGATTTATTAAAAAATGCAGTGAAGTGTACCAAAATTAAAATAATTATCTTTGGAATTATATTTTTCAACTATTACTAAAATTAACATGAAAGGTATTATACTTGCCGGCGGATCCGGTTCAAGACTCTTTCCTCTGACAAAATGTATTTCCAAGCAGATTATCCCGGTGTATGATAAACCAATGATATATTATCCTTTATCAACACTGATGTTATCCGGAATAAAGGATATTTTGATCATTTCCACACCTGAACACGTAGGCTTATATAAAGATCTTCTGGGAAAAGGCACTCAATTAGGGCTTAATCTGGAATATGCCGTTCAACCCTCACCTGCCGGAATTGCACAGGCATTCATCATTGGTGAAGATTTTATCGGTAAGGATCCGGTATGTTTAATTCTGGGTGATAATATTTTTTACGGGCACGGACTGGGCAAAACTCTTACCGAATCATCAGCACTTACATCGGGTGCTATAATTTTTGGTTATTATGTCAATGATCCGGAGAGATATGGAGTGGCTGAGTTTGATCCGGGAGGTAAAGTTATAAGCCTTGAAGAGAAACCGGCTCATCCCAAATCCAGTTATGCAGTAACCGGTTTATACTTTTATGATAATACGGTTGTGAAAAAAGCAAAAACACTAGTTCCATCTGCAAGAGGAGAACTTGAAATTACTGATTTAAATAAATTATACCTCTCAGATAACAGTCTAACTGTTAAACTGATAGGAAGAGGAATCGCATGGCTGGATACCGGAACCCACGAAAGCCTTTTACAGGCTTCCCTTTATATTCATACTATTGAGAAAAGACAAGGGCTCAAGATTTCATGTATTGAAGAAATAGCCTATAAAACAGGACTTATCAGTAAGGAACAGTTAGTAAATCTTGCCATTGGGCACGGAAAAAGCCAGTATGGGGATTACCTGAAAAAGATCGCCAATGAGGAATTATTTGTTTTTAATAATAGTGAGAAATGAAATTATTCAGGACAGAGATACAAGGATTATTCGTAGTTAAACCTGAGGTTTTCGAAGATAAGAGAGGTTATTTTTTTGAGAGCTATAACGCAAAAAAATATTCGGAATACGGATTAAATGTTGATTTTGTTCAGGATAATCAATCAAAATCAGGCTTTGGTGTGATACGTGGATTGCATTACCAGCAGGGGCCTTATTCTCAGACAAAACTGGTTCGTGTTCTTGAAGGAGTGATTTATGATGTTGCTGTGGATATTCGTCAGGGATCTGCAACATTTGGCAAATGGTATGGTCTTGAGTTATCCTCTGAGAACAAAGAGCAGCTGTTGATACCGGCAGGATTCGCACATGGCTTCTCTGTATTGAGCAATACAGCAGTTGTTTTTTATAAATGTGATAAATATTACCATCCGGATTCAGAAGGAGGCATTATCTATAATGATCCTATGCTCAATATTAACTGGAAAATCCCATCCGAAAAAATGATAATATCACCAAAGGACTCCACCCTGCCGTCATTTGAAATTGCCAAAAAAAACTTTAATTTCGCTATGTGATAAGTTCTGTCATCCTACCCTTTAGAGAAACAAAATGGTAAATATCTGAAAGAAATGTCAAGATTACTGATTACAGGTGCAAACGGACAGCTTGGTTGTGCTATTAAAACAATATCGGAAGAATATAAAATGTTCCGGTTTTTTTATGCTGATCTGCCTGAATTGGATATTAGCCAACCAGAGAGTGTAAGGAGATGCATCAGGGATGTAAAACCTTCCGCTATAATTAATTGCGCTGCATACACCGCAGTGGACGAAGCTGAATTTCAACAGGACCAAGCATTCCTTATCAATGCAGAAGGAGTGAAAATACTATCTGATGTATCAGAAAAAGAAGGAATCAGGCTCATCCATATTAGTACAGATTATGTATTTGACGGCTTGAATTACAAACCTTACACAGAAACCGATGTTCCAAACCCGCAGACTACCTATGGAAAAAGTAAACTGAAAGGAGAAGAATTTCTCCGGGATAATCATAATTCAATGATTATACGAACCTCCTGGTTATATTCCGATATGCCCCAAAGTTTTTACCGGAAGATACTTAATGCGGCCACTGAAAATTCCGGAATTAAAGTTGTGTATGATCAGACGGGTTCCCCTACATATGCTGAAGACCTTGCTAAAGCTATAATGGAAATAATGTCAGGTGTGGACATTGATGCCGGAAATTTTATCCCGGGAATATATCACTTTTCCAATGAAGGTATAGCCAGCTGGTTTGATTTTGCAACGGAAATAATTGAAAATGCAGGGATCGACTGCAATGTTATACCGGTGGAAAGTGATGAATATCCGGTAAAAACTCCTCGTCCTTATTACTCGGTATTATCAAAAAAGAAAATAAAAACCACGTATCGAATTCAGATACCTCACTGGAAGGAGAGCCTTAAAAAACTTATGAACGAATTATAACTGAAGCAGAATGAAAAATACTGATCTTCTGGAACAGGTTAAAGAAAAAGCCAAAATATGGATGAGTGATTCATTCGACCAGGATACCCGCCATAAGGTGAAATACATGCTGGAACATGATCATGACGAACTTATCGAATCATTCTACAAAGACCTGGAATTTGGCACGGGTGGTTTGAGAGGTGTCATGGGTGCCGGAACCAACCGGATGAATATATATACAGTTTCAATGGCCACCCAGGGTTTGAGCAATTATCTGAAAAAGATGTTTTCCGACCTGCCTGTGATCACAGTGATTGTTGGATATGACTGCAGGAACAATAGCAGGTTATTCGCCGAAACATCTGCCAAAGTGCTTAGTGCTAATGGAATAAATGTATTATTGTTTGAAGATCTCCGGCCCACTCCCGAAATTAGTTTTGCTATCAGACATTATCAATGTCAGAGTGGAATAATCATTACTGCATCCCATAACCCTAAAGAATACAATGGTTATAAAGCCTACTGGAATGACGGAGGACAAATTATTTCTCCTCATGACACGAATATCATAAAAGAGGTAGAACAGATAAAATCCCTGAATGATGTCAAATCACAGGCTGATAATTCCAGGATCAGATATCTGGGTGAAGAAACAGACGCTGTATATACTGACATGGTGAAGAGTTTATCTATGAATCCCGGTATTATTAAAAAGCATCATGATCTGAAAATTGTTTATACTCCCATACATGGAACCGGTGTAAAGCTGGTGCCCATGGCGTTAAAGAAATACGGGTTTACCAACATCTGCAATGTTCCGGAACAGGATGTTACAGATGGCAATTTCCCGACAGTAAAATCACCCAATCCTGAAGAACCTGCTGCTCTTGAACTGGCCCTGAAAAAAGCAAAGGAAGTTAATGCCGAGCTTGTAATGGCAACAGATCCGGATGGAGATCGTGTTGGAATTGCTGTTACAGATCAAAATGGAATATTAACATTATTAAATGGCAACCAGGTTGCTTCCCTCCTGATTTACTACCTTATAACATCGATGGCCGCTCAGGGAAAAATTACCGGTAATGAATTCATTTGTAAAACAATTGTTACAACTGACCTTCTGAATGATATTGCCGATAAGTACGGTGTTAAACACTTTGATGTTCTTACCGGATTTAAATATATTGCTGACATCATCGGGAAAAATGAAGGAAAGCTGAAATTCATTGCCGGTGGTGAAGAAAGTTACGGTTACCTGGCAGGAGATTTTGTGAGAGATAAGGACGCTGTTATTTCCTGTAGTTTGATAGCTGAAATTATGGCATGGGCAAAAGATCAGAATAAATCGATCTTTGAGATACTCCTGGAAATTTATTCAGAGTTTGAATATTACAGGGAATTTCTGGTATCGGTTGTAAAAAAAGGGAAAGAAGGAGCAGAAGAAATAAAAAAAATGATGACAGACCTGAGAAATGATACCCCCATGGAGATCAATCATTCGAAAGTCATAAAAATAATTGATTATGAATCCGGCATAGTGACCCGGAAACCTGACAATATAAGAGATAAAACAACCCTTCCCCGGTCAAATGTTCTTCAGCTCTTTCTTGAAGACGGCACAAAAATCTCCATACGGCCTTCCGGCACAGAACCAAAAATTAAATTTTATTTCAGTGTGAAGGAAAAACTTACCGGCAGGGATGAATTCACTGCGATAAGTAATATCCTTGTTGAACGGGTAAATTCAATCAAAAAAGAATTTGGATTAGAATAAAAATCTAAAAAGTAATGAAAACATTCAGAAAAGAATTATGGTTTGAAACCAGTAAGCGAAGAGAGTTAATCAACATCACACCAAAGGTAGAGATGTGTCTGGCAGAAAGTGGTATTAAGGAAGGGATTATCCTTATCAACGCCATGCATATTACTGCCAGTGTTTTTATTAATGATGATGAATCGGGTTTACATCACGATTTTGATATCTGGCTTGAGAAACTGGCTCCTGAAAAGCCCTATTCGCAATACAGACATAATGGATTTGAAGATAATGCTGACGCACATCTGAAAAGGAGTATTATGGGAAGAGAAGTGGTGGCTGCAATTACAGATGGAAAACTGGATTTCGGTCCATGGGAACAAATTTTTTATGGTGAGTTTGACGGTAAAAGAAGAAAAAGAGTGCTTGTGAAAATTATCGGTGAATAGTTCCTGCTTCCAAAACAGAATAAACAGTTGCATAAAATTAAAAGGCATCCTGCTTTATAAAAACTTGAAATTCGGCAGTAGATTTTAATTTTTTACTAAATTTGTCGGATGTTTAAAAAATAATTTAATCATTAACTAATGAGAACAACCATTCAGATAATTTTAGGGATTGCAATTATTATACTTGGATTCCTCGTAATTGAAAGTATCATGGCTCCTATTCGCTTCAATAAGGAAAGAGCCTTTAGGGAAAAATTGACCATTGACCGGATGCTGCACATAAGGGACGCCCAGAGAGCCTATAAAGATGTTAAAATAAATTATACAGCAAGTTTTGACAGTCTGATCCATTTCCTGCAGAATGATTCTTTTACGATAGTGAGAGCAATAGGAGAAATTCCTGAAGACCTTATTGATGAAACTAAAGATATAAGAAAAGCAAGGGAAATTGCTTTAAAAAGAGGATTGATCAAAAGGGAATTTACCAAGATCAATGTTCTTGATTCCTTATTTGGACTGAATTTTCCTGTAGATTCACTGCGTTATGTTCCCTTCACCGATAAGGTTGAATTTCATATGGAAGCAGATGAGTACGAATCTTCTTCAGGTTTGGTTATTAAGGTTCTTGAGGTGTCTGTACCATACAGTATCCTGCTGAATGGACTTGATGAGCAACTTGTTGTTAATTATGCAGAACAACGGAAAAAAATAACCAACTACCCTGGTTTGAAATTTGGTTCGCTCATTGAAGGAACACTCACCGGTAACTGGGAGTAATCATTTTTTTATGACTGAAATTGAATCAATTTCTATTGATGATAATTTTTTTCAGTTGACAAAAACAGAGTCTGGAAAGGTGATTGTTTTTGTCAACACTCCAAAATTCACACTTGTCCCTTCCGAATACTATTGTAAGGAAATGCGAGATCAATATTTTGATTTCATGCATTTGGACCATTCATGTGATGTATTAATTGAAAATAAACTTCCGAAATGGAATTATTATATTCTGTTTTCCCTGAACCAGAATTTTAAAACCACTGTTGAGAAACATTATCCTGCTGCTGAGTTCTATCATTACGCAACCGCTATAGCTTCCAGATATACAGAGGAGACCATCTCAGCTTCAGACCTGGTCATTATTAACAAGCGGAATGAAAATTTATATCTTCTTATCTCTAAAAACAATGAGATTGTTTTATTGAATTTACACCTTGTTAAATCTGATGCTGATTTAATTTATTTTATTCTTAATGGTCTGCGCAAAAATAATATTAATCTTAAATCAACCAGATTATACTATTCCGGGGATATTAAAACTGAAGATAACTCCATCCGGCTCTTAAAGAAATATCTGGTTAATATAAATCCACTTCCATTATATCAGACAGATGGAAATAAAACCAGTTTGTTTGAATATTTCCGGTTTAATCCAACAGAATAAATTGAGAATTATAAGTGGTAAATATAAGGGAAGACACTTCTCCCCTCCTCCTGGTTTCAGGTCAAGACCCACAACCGATTTTGCGAAAACAGGATTGTTTAATATACTGAATAATTACTTTAGTTTTGAGGAATTGGAAGTGCTTGATCTCTTTTCCGGAACAGGAAGTATTGCTCTGGAGTTCATATCAAGAAATGCCAGATATGTTGAGATGGTTGAAAAGAATGCCGTTCATTTCAGATTCATTCAAAAAGTGATCAGTAATCTAAAAATCAATAATGCCAGGGTATTTAAAACAGATGCATTCGTATACATTCCACATGCGAGGATGAGATTTGACATTATTTTTGCTGACCCTCCTTATGAGATGGATGAAACAAAAAACCTTCCCACACTGATATTTGATCACAATTTACTAAAACCAGACGGATGGTTGATAATAGAACACTCTGCAAAATTTGATTTTTCAGACGCAATTCAACTTTTTGATATGAGAAAATACGGAAGTGTCAGATTCAGCTTTTTTAAAAATATGTAGCTACTGGTGATATCTGACATATTGTAGTTTTGTCAAATATTTTTTGAAATTTACACATAGGATTTTCCATCGGCCGACAGCACCTCCCTTCAGCGCCGGATGCATCACTCACGCTTAGCTTACCCCTCCGCTAAAGCTTCGGCGATACAATGTAAAAAAATTATATCTCCAACGCTGATTTTTCAACATTATTTCCATTAACAAGCGGAGAGAATCTCTTAAAATATATTCCTGAAATATTTAAATAAATGATTATGAATAATTTAACCATTATTATGGCGTTGATCACGCTATTATGGAATATTCCCATTTCTGCACAGAACGGAGGAATTGTAATCCAGGTAATGCGTCCTGCTTATTTAGACACATCAGCAGCTGAAGCCCAGGGAGCGGTGCTTGTCAGCGTTTCTGATTACCCGTCTGACCTCGTAAAATACCGGCTATATAACGGAAGCTCACAACATTACTGCTGGAATGAGGCATCAAAAAGCTTTATAACTTCAACTTCATACACAAGTGCACCATTAGCTCCCGGAACACCAAGTTCATTATCAACATTCTGGATAATATTCCAGAGAGGATCAAACAATTCACCTTCTGTTAGTTATCGTGACCGGATTGATCCGTTCACATCCAACTATAATACGATACCCCTGTCTGAACCCATAACTATTAAAATTCCGTATGAGCTGACCGGCAGGATCACCGGTATACCTGAAGATGATCTGCAGAATAAATATGTTATCCTCGCTTACAATGGAACTGAGCTTATTAATGCATCATCAACCGATCTTGAAACGGGAAGTTTTAAAATAAGTATTCCGCAACATATTGAAACAGATAAAATAGAAGTGAGAAGCATCGGTGATATTAAAATCTCTGAAATAACAGGGAATTGGACAAACTCAGGTTCTGTAGGAGATATAGTATTAAGTTCAAACACCGGTAAGGAAAAACCAGGACAGAACAAACTGTGTATTTACCCGATTCCGGCGGATAAAGAAATATTCATAAAGGGTTTGAATAAAGCAGATGAAATTGAAATAATTGATATTTCAGGCAAGGGACTGAAAAAGATACGTGTTGACAGTGATGAAATAATAATTTCTGTCCATGACTTAATGCCGGGGATATATTTTTTAAAGACCGGGGAATTATCGGGTATATTTATAAAACGGTAGGTGATCAGCGGTTTTTATACTTTACTCTGTTTCCATCTGCCTCTTTTGAAAATGATAAATGCGATTACGGAGAGAAGAGATTCTGCAATGACTATAGCAATGTATACTCCTTTCTCATGCAGCCCGGCTGAAATACTTAGTAAATATGCCAGGGGTATTTCAATAAGCCAGAAACAAAACAGATTTATCCATGTAGGCGTGATTGTATCCCCTGCCCCATTAAATGCCTGGATCATAACCATTCCAAAAGCATAGAACAGATAACCAAAGCTTATAGAGCGAAGGCAAAGCACGCCGGCACTGATTATGGCAGGGTCCTTTGTAAAGAAATTAATATAAGTGTACGGATCAGAAATAAACAAAACTGCAAAACTGCCAAGAATTACCATATTAAGCAAACTGGCAGCAAATACTGATTTTTCAGCTCTTTTCGGTTTTCGGGCTCCAAGGTTCTGACCGACAAGTGTACCGGCTGCATTAGCCAGTCCCCACGAAGGAAGGAGTGTAAATATGATTATTCTTATTCCTATTGTATAGCCTGCCACAGCATGACTTCCAAATTCAGAAATAAGCCTCACCATGCCAACCCAGCTTGATGTGGCAATAAGATTCTGTCCAATGCCTCCTATTGATAATCTGAGCAATTTTCCTATCAGCCGGAATGAAATTCTAAGGTGAGATCTCAATAATTGTATTCGCTTCTTCCCAAAGAATAATAAATAAAACTGATAAAGAACAGCCAGTCCCCTTCCTATAGATGTTGCAACAGCTGCTCCGGTTATTCCCATTTCAGGAAACGGACCCAGTCCGAAAATCAGGCAGGGATCAAGTACAATGTTTATCAGGTTGGCCACCAGCAAAACCCTCATGGAAACCGCTGCATCGCCTGAGCTTCTGAATATTGCATTTATTATGAACAACATCATGATAATAACATTACTTCCAATGATGATCATGGGATAAGTATGACCGACCGCGGTCATTTCCTCTGAAGCACCCATTAAGCTGAGTATCTCTCGTGAAAAAAAATACCCGGAACCGCAATGAACAATGAAACAAAAAGTCCGGTAACGACTGCCTGAAAAGCGGCAAGAGCAGCTTTATCAGGTTTTTTCTCTCCAATTCGGCGGGAAACTATCGCAGTAGTGGAGATACTTAATCCGGCAGCAATGGCATATATTATTGTCATTAACGATTCGGTAATACCCACAGTGGCAATGGCATCAGCTCCCAATTGTGAAACAAACAGTATATCTGCCAGAGCAAATACTGATTCCATCAACATCTCAAGAACCATTGGAACAGAAAGCAGGAAGATTGCCTTACTTAACCTGATAGATGTGAAATCCTTATCTGTACCGGCAAGGGCTTCTTTAATATCCTGTCATAAATACCGGAAACTTCTGAAAATTTGCATAAAACAGATAAGTAGTTAATAACAAATGGAGCAAAGAATACCGCTCCTATCAGTGATCTAAAATATCCTAAGCGATTCGGATATTTCCTTATTTTTTAAAAATCCGGACTTTAGATTATTTTATCTTTCTCAAATGACTCAGCCAGCTGATGTAAGGATTCTCCTGTAAGTCTGTTTATTAACCACTCACTGAGTATTTCTGAGCCCAGGGAATTATAGAAATCAATAGCAGTTTTATTCCAGTCCAGAACAGCCCATTCCATACGTCCGCAATCCATCTCTACTGCAATTTTGGCTAATAACGTCAGCAAAGCTTTGCCAAAACCTCTTCCCCTGTATTTCTCCTTTACATATAAATCTTCAAGATATATTCCCTGCTTTCCCAGAAAAGTGGAGAAATTATGAAAAAACAATGCAAATCCCACAGGCTGATCATGGAAATACCCCAGCAAAACTTCAGCATATTTCTTTTTGCCAAATAAATATTTTTTCAGTAGTTTTTCATTCATGGTAACTACATGTGATAATTTCTCATAATCAGCCAGCTCACAGATAAGATCTCTGATAAGAAACACATCTTTTTCTTCTGCCCGTTTTATAGTAAATCCGGGGATGCCGGTTTTAATAATTTCATTCATTTACAGTAATTTATTTTGTAATAGAGAATATAATATTCAACGGAATCCGGAGAGTACAAAAATAGTGCATTTTAGTACTTAACAAAAGAAACTGTGGAATAGCCAAACATACATTGATCTAAAACTTCAACGTAAGCCCTGCAAAAAAATGAGTTCCTGCCTGGGGAAAGTATCCATCAAGCTGTTTTTCCGCATGATCCTCGAAATACCTGTACACCCATGCATTGGATATATATTGTTGGTTAAAGATATTAATAAGACTAAAGGAAAATAATGCTTCCTTAACATATTTGTTTTTATGTGAGTAGTTTAAAATAATGTCATTGATAAAATATGGGTCCAGTGTTCTTTCTTGTGATCCTGAATTATCGATATACTGCTTTCCGACATAT
>CAYVTV010000157.1:0-10389 GCA_964454295.1 uncultured Bacteroidaceae bacterium | reverse complement strand
ATGATTACACAGAGTAACACAGAGAATGCACAGAGTAACACAGAGACAAGAATTGGATTAGTTTTGCCTTTTGAAACAGCCTTTGTTAAGGATTACTGAGAAATCTGTATCTTTACAAACATGAAACAAATCCAGATTATGGGAAAAACAGCACTTATTACCGGAGCCACTTCAGGTATTGGCAGATCAGCAGCACACCTGCTTGCAAAAAACGGTTTCGACATTATAGCTACAGGGAGAAGGCAGCAACACCTGGGGCAGTTAAAAGTGGAAATTCAATCAGAATCACAGGCAGATGTTCATATACTGAACTTTGACATCCGTAAGCCTGACGATGTAAAGTTTGCCATGAGTACACTCTCAGGAAAATGGAGAGAAATTGATGTACTGGTAAACAACGCCGGACTATCCGTAGGACTTAACAGTATTGATGAGGGAGAAATAGAAGACTGGGAAAGAATGGTCGATACAAATATTAAAGGGCTGTTGTATATCACCCGGCTTATCTGCCCCCTGATGATTGAAAGAAAACAGGGGCATATTGTTAATATCGGATCAATTGCCGGTCGTGAGGTATATGAAAAGGGGAATGTTTACTGTGCCACAAAATTTGCTGTCGATGCCCTTACTCAGGGTATGAGAATAGACCTGCTTAAACATAACATCAGAGTGACTAATATTGCTCCGGGAATGGTAGAGACAGAGTTTTCAGAAGTTCGTTTTAAAGGAGATACGAACAGGGCATCAGAAGTTTACAGGGGACTTACCCCGCTCACTCCTGAAGATATTGCTGAAGCCATACTTTTTGCTGTTACACGTCCTTCTCATGTTACAATAAATGATATGCTTATTATGCCCACGGCACAGGCATCAATACATCATGTAAGAAGAGATCTGTGATTTTAATTTATTATGTTTTTTTCTTTGTGTTCCTTTGTGGAATCCTTTGTGTCCATTGTGGTTAATCATAATACGTGTTTTACCACAAAGGACACAAAGGGAAAAACAAATATTTATATTATTAATAATTAACATGTTACGATTTAAATAGTTTTAATCCTGAATAAAACAACCTATGTATACCGTTGATTATCTTACAAAATTCACCAGAGACATTTTTCGCAGGATGGGTTGCAGTGAAGAGGATGCCGGAATTATTTCCGACGTATTCATTGCTGCCGAACTCCGAGGGCTGTCATCTCACGGAATGATACGCATTAAAGATTACTTCCAGTTATGGCAGGCAAAAAGAATCAATACGAAACCTCAGGTACGGATAGTTTATGAAACTCCCAGTACAGCAGTAGTCGACGGTGACAACTCCATAGGGATGGTTGCTTCAGTGCGGTCAATGGAGATTGCAATTGAAAAAGCAAAAGCAGCAGGTACCGGGTGGGTGTCCACAAGAAACTCGAATCACTTTGGCATTGCCGGATACTACGCCATGATGGCCATGGAACACGACATGATCGGTTTGTGTCTGACTAATGCCAATCCCCTGGTTGCCCCTACCTTCTCCCTTTCAAGGCTGCTGGGAACCAATCCCATTGCAGTTGCTATTCCTGCCGGTAAATATCCTCCTTTTGTAGCAGATTTTGCGACTACACCAATAGCAAGGGGTAAACTCGCTGTAGCAGCAAAAAAAGGAGAAAAAGTCCCCCTGGGGTATGTGCAGGATAAAAACGGACACCCAACGGATGATCCCGATATCCTCACACGGGGAGGGTCTATGGTTACACTGGGAGGTGATTACGAACACGGAAGTCATAAAGGATACTGCCTGAGTGCAATTGTGGATATTTTTTCAGCCGTGTTATCGGGTGCAAATTTCGGCCCTTTTGTCCCCCCCTCCATAGCCTACCTGCCTGTGCTGGATGAAAAAGCCGGCGAGGGAACCGGACATTTTTTCGGAGCCATGAGAATTGACGCCTTCCGGCCGGCAGATGAATTTAAGGCCGGTATGGACAAGTGGATAGAGACCTTTAAAACCGCAAAACCAATTCCGGGTCAGCCTGAAGTAATTATACCCGGAGAACCCGAAAGGAAAAAGGAGATAAAGATCAGAAGGGAAGGAATAAACGTGATCCCCCCAATTGTAAAGGAGTTGAAAGAGATAGCGGATTTTTTGGGTGTAGAGTTTGAGGGGAGGGAATGAGTGGTTACATAGCAAGGTGATTAATTGATTAATCGAGTAATTGAGTAATTGAGTAATTGAGTAATTGAGTAATCGAAGAGAGATGCACGGTTGTGCGTCTTTGCAAGAAAACCCCGGAGGGTTGCAAAAAAATAGCCAGGGGTGATAACCCCTGGAAAAATGACGGAATGATATCCGCCATACAGACACAATATTTTGTGTCTCAACAACGAAATTATATCATTCGGTTGATTGAGGCGGAACTTTGTGCGTACTTTGAGTCCTTTGTGGTTTGACCCTTTGTGAGTACTTCGTTTCCTTTGTGGTTTATTAAAACATCTAAATCTGACAGCTTATGATTGACACAATCTTCAACCATCGCTCTATACGGAAATACAAACCTGATCCGGTACCGGAAGAGATCCTGGAAAAAATACTTGAAGCCGGTTCCAGGGCTTCCACTACAGGAAATATGCAGGTATATTCCATGGTCGTCACTACAGACAAGGAACTGAAGGAAAAACTATGGCTGGCACATTTCCGGCAGGATATGGTGAAGGATGCCCCTGTTATCATTACTTTCTGTGCTGATTTCAATCGCTTCATCAAATGGTGCCGTATGAGGGATGCTGAACCGGGATATGATAATTACCTTTCTTTTTTCACGGCAGCTATTGACGCCCTGCTCGCATCCCAGAATGTTGTGCTGGAAGCCGAAGCACATGGTCTTGGAATATGTTACCTGGGAACGGCAACCTATAATGCTGATACCATAGGGGAAATCCTCCAACTCCCTGAATATGTTGTCCCGGTTGCTGCAATAGTAACAGGATATCCGGCAGAAATTCCTCCCCTTACCGAACGCCTGCCCATGGATGCTGTTATACATAAAGAAACCTACAGGGATTTTGCACCCGGGTTGATTGACTCAGTTTATGAGGAACGGGAAAACTCCGATTTCTCGAAAGAATTACTGAAGATCAATAATAAAAGAACCCTTGCACAGATCTTTACGGATATCAGATACACAAAGAAGGATAATGAGCTTTTTTCTGCCAGATTTCTGAATTATATTAAAAAGCAGGGGTTTATGGGTGGTTGAGTGTGTGAGTTTGAGTAAAAGAGTAATTGAGTTTGATTAAAATGCGGGGCGTGCGACACACTGTAGGGGCTGTCTCATAAGTCAAAATATGTTCAACCACAAAGGAAACAGCGCCTCCGCAGAGTAGCTTGCACCTTCCTTCGGCCGCCGGAGGCTTGCCGAAGACGCGGCGCTACGGCAACACGCAGTCGGCGCTCGCGGAAAAGACAATACAAAGGGCGCAAAGTGTTGTATATCAGAGATATACACTTCGTGTCCTTTGTGCGTACTTTGAGACCTTTGTGGTTAAAAACGTTTATTTTACAGCCCCTATACAATAAAAGCTCCTGAAAAAATAACGGAATTAAAATCTGCCGAACAGAAACCATCTCCAGATATCGAAAGGCTTATTAAGGCGGGATTTGGAAAGTTATTTTAAAGAACAAAATAATACATATATTGTTTTTACTAAAAATCATGAACCTTTTTAAGACAATACCAAATCACCAAATCACTAAATCACCAAATCACCAAATCACCAAATCACTAAATCACTAAATAAATCCCCTGATCATTATGAAAAATTTAATCTTATTACCCCTCGTAACTTTATTCATCTCCTGTAATCCCACAAGAGATGAAAGCAACCTGCCGATAAATCATTTCCAGGTAATTGGAAGCCATAACACCCGACCTTGTCAGAGGCAGTGAAACATCCCTCGGGGAAGCCATCCTGAAAAGAGGCTGGCCAACATTTGCAGAGGTAAGCGGAAAATTTATGTTCGTAATGGATGCAAGCGGAGAAAAATTATCCAGTTTCCTTTCTCTCAGAGAAGGACTGAAAGGAAGGGTGATGTTCGTCAATGCCATGGAAGGAACACCCGAAGCAGCCTTCAGAATAATTAATGATCCTGTACGAAATAAGGACTATATCAGGGATCTGGTAAAGAAAGGATATATGATAAGAACAAGGGCTGATGCCGGAACATTTGAGGCAAGAAGAAATGATTATTCACGCTTTCGTGCTGCCAAAGAAAGTGGGGCACAGGTAATCACCACTGACTATTATCTGCCTGATCTGAGATTTTCAGACTTCAAAGTAGTTTTTGAAGATAACAGCTATCAGAGGTTAAATCCTGTTTTGAATGACAGTAGTCAGCAGTCAGTAGTCAGTAGTCAGTAGTCAGTAGTGAGTAGTCAGTAGACAGTGGTGAGTAGGTCAACATGAAGGCTGATAATGTGACAGTTAGAAATGCGCAACCTGGAATCTGGGCTTCGGCAAGCTCAGCCGGCGTACTCTAACTTAGCAATAAGCAGCAATCTGAAATCTGGAATCTGGAACCTGGAATCTGGAATCTGGAATCTGGAACATTGATCGTTCTGTTCTTGAAGGTTTGTTTGAATCTGTTAATGGGAATAACATGCAGGATAAGACCAGAGAACGACCTGCAAAAGATCCGAAAAAAGACATATTAAATAGTCAGATAACAATTTAACCCAAAAATAAAAATATCATTTGCTCTTCTCTGAAAATATAAAAGGTAACCTTCTATAGAATAGTTTCCGGATGAAAGATATGTACAGGAAATGGCATATCTGTATTCTTCAAGTAAGGGTTTTTGATCATTAAAAGGGGCAAAGGTTTCAACCCATCCTGAGAACATGAATGGTTTGCCGGAAATATCTTTAGAGATCATTATCCTGTTTCGCCATGTTTTATTTACAAACTCAAAATTATCATCTTCGGATAAAACCGGATAATTGGTAATTTCAATACGCTCCCTCAATGAAAAACTGTAACTCCGGTATCTGAATGAACCCAACAGGTAGTAGTAATGTCGAAGTCTCCACTCCGAATCATCTTCCTTCCACTTTCTCATAGGCATTAATGCAACACCTGCCTGTAACCCATTCATAATATTAAACCGGGCATCATTAATTAAAGATATACGATCGAATTTTTTTGATTGCTGTTCAGTGTATATTTCCAGAACACTGGAAAACTGCCATTTGTTAAATTCTTTGGTCACTCCGGTTTCCGACCATAGCCCCCAGTCCAGGTTCTGAGCAACCACAAAGTTTAAAGGGAAGAACAGGAAAAGAATAATACTTTTAACAGGTAAACTAAAAAAGAACTTCATTTTCATCCACAATACCACTAAAAATTAATAATGCGGGCAAAGATAAAATAATCTTTAAAATTATTGATGCTTTTTTCAACGAATAGCTTAAGTTAATTTAATGTGAGTTTGATATAAATATCACTTAAAAAGTTATAAAGAAGATGGTTCCATCCTTAGTGTATGTTAACATAATTCTAACTTAATTTATCAAGGCATTTCATAGCTCACGGGCTGAAAGCCCGGATTAATTCAGGGCAAAAATCACATATTTCTTCATCTAAGTTGTTATATTTGAATCATATATAAATCATAAAGAATTCTAATTATCTCGAACTCACGTTAATTACTCTCTATTTAAAAAAACACTTTTTCACCAACCACTCCCCTTACCTGACGATCTCCAATAGTGATTGTAATCTTCTCTCCGATAATGTTTATATTAGTGCTTTCACCATTTATATATAGTCCATTTAGAGTCAGGGCTGAATAAAGATTATTTTTTAATGGTTTAATACTTGCTTTACCATCTGACGTAAACTCCAGACCCAGAACTCCAAAAAGAATTGATTGAGTGGCTGTGATCCCTGCAATGATATTGGCTCTTCCATTCCGGCGATAATCAATATCATCCGCAATAATTGCCTGCGGATAGTATGGGAGGTACTTCCCCCACCATAAAATCCTTGCAAGCAAATCTTCCGCTCTCTCCGGATAACCCGCAAAATAAAGATCTTCAATCAGTTCGGGGGCATCCCCGGTATATACACCCGGACCACCCCAGTCAGCATCATTAAGGTCATACCCGGGATCCAGTTTTGACAAACTATGTACACCATATTCAGATAAAAACTCGTTTTCGTTCAGATGGCTGAGGATACCTTCCTCCTGTTCTTTTGACAATACACCACATCTCAGCATATCAAAGATCTGGATACTGGGGGAAAAATACTTCTTCCCCAGCGTATCTCTTGTTAAAAACCAATTATCATTTTCCGACCACAATTCCCTTGTTATTACTTGTGCCAGTTCAACGGCACGCTCAGAAAGGTTAAGTTCCGGCACACCTGCCAGGGCACATAATTTATCCAAAGCTATGTAAGACCAGCACCTTTCAGCGTTAGGACTGGGAACATAAAACTGGTAAGTGCCGGTCTTTTTTAATTCCAGCAGATTTTCATTTGTGCCGTAATTGATCAGCTTTACCGGTTCATTGATATTATCTTTGTATAAAGCTTGTCCGATACAATAGTCAATAACTTTCTGCCCGTCTACTGCTTCATTTAGAAATTCATAATCACCGGTGGCATGAACATAATCGTAAATTGTTCTTACTGTAGAATATTGATTGTAAGAGTACCAGGGACCGGTACCGGAACCGGTTATCGGAGTGAAGGCATAATGATTCATGGCATCCGTCTTTATTCCTTGTATAATATGTTCCTTCCATGCATCAGGATTGTATAACGGCATAATTTTGGAAACATACGCGAATCCCCACAAGTAAGTACAAACAGCCCCTCCGTCAATTCCCGACTCTGAGAAGTAAGGCTGCATGATCATCTCATTCTTATTCCACTCACAGGTCAGCAGGGTTAATATACTTCGTTTGTAGAAAAGATCCAGTGCAGGATTGGATGATTTAATCCTCCCCACGCGGTTATACGCTGATTCAATACGCTCATTGTAACGCTTCCTGGATTGTTCAATAAGCTTATGTTCCCTGATATTGGCCGGGTCATAAGAAGCGATATTCTCACCCCCGGCATATGAAATAATAATACTGAATTGTTTAATTTCTCCTGACTTTAAATCAAAACTTCCGGCCAGCATATGCTCTTCTCTGACAAATCCCTTATTACCCGAACTGATAAGGATACCTCCATCCTCTGACATATAGCAAAGAGTTTTTGAATTATCGTTCTCAACCATTGTTGCCTTTTTATCTGAAACCGGCGAATCCCAGTGCCATTTTTCCTCATATGAAAATAAAGGATCCGCTGATATGGAGACGGGAACACTTATACTTCCGGGATTAAAATTTGTTAATTCAATGATCTGAATAACCTTAGTTTCAGGATAAAGGGGAATAAGAAGTGACCTGATACCTATATTGTTTATCTCTGCTTCCTGTGTAATCTCGCCAGGCTTCCATGTATACACCGAAGTCTTTACCTTCTGATCAAAGAACCTTGTTTCCATCCGGAAAGAAGAAAGGTTCCATGGAGGACTGTAAATTTTAGCAATACCCCCGATACCTGTAAAATCGGGGTTTACAGTTTGAATTTCGTTGGATACCCAAAGATGTCGTCCTTCGAGAATGCAGTCCTCCGAAGTGACAGCTAACTCTTCGATATTGTTATGAGGGTTGGTAAAAATGGTTTCTTTTGGAGAGGTTTGACAACCGAACATAAGTAGAAAGAGGATAAATGCTGATCCTGAAAATTTGAATAATTTAATGAAGTGGTTCATGATTCCTGTTTTTAGTTTAGATATTTGACTTATCGTGAGTTCGATTTAATATTTACAATTTTCTATTTTTATCCATGAAAGTTATTCTTTATTATTATATCGAACTCATATTACTTAGGTTAATCAGATACGGGGTTACTACTTCCAGTTAAAATTTGGTTCCGGGCTCATTTCAAACACCAGTTTGTTTCCGTTTACCAGGTCCTGATAGCTTAAAAAAGGAGAAGGGATCTGTTTCTCATCGAGTTTTACGCTTTGAATATATTTGTTCTCTTCTGAAAGATTATTGGCAATGATTTCGAGTGTCTTTGGGTTTCCTTGAACAGTCAGGTTTAAAATTATTCTGGGGAACTGGGGTGCGCCGATACTATAAATTCCGGAAGCCGGTGTTACAGGATAGAAGCCCAAAACCCCGAAAATATACCAGGCCGACATTTGTCCGCAGTCATCATTCCCGTTAATACCCAGGGGGGCATTCCTGTAATTTTCTTCCGAAGTATGCAGTCGTATCAGTTCCTGTGTCTTCCATGGCTGTCCGCAATAATTGTAAAGGTAGATATAATGATGCCCGGGTTCATTATCATGCCGGTAATATCCTTCGTTAAAATTCTGATCAAGTTTGGCAGCAAACTTCTCATTGCCTCCCAGAAGTTCAATCATGCCTTCAGGGTCATGCATTGCACCGAAAAGGTATGTCCATTTACTCCCTTCGGTAAAACCCTCCATCGGATTGGGATGCCATTTTCCGTTTGATAACCGGGGAGCCATAAATCCTGTTTCCGGATTATACAAATTCTTATAGTTCCTGCTGTTTTTCATGAACATATTGTAATCATCCGTTTTACCAAGGATTTTCGCTACCTGCGCAATACAGTAATCATCAATTCCGAATTCGATGGTTCGTGACACGGATTCTTTGGTTCTGTCAGCAGGCACATATCCCAGGGAAAGATAATGACTCAGGCCTCCCCTGGCCTCATAGGAAGTCCACAGGTCACGATCTCCCCACATTTTCTCATCATCCCCGTCAGGAGGCACTGTTCCGTTCTTTCGCATGGCTTCATAAGCAAGTTCTGCATCATAATCCCTGAAGCCATTAACAAAAGCATCGCCGATCATTGCATCAGCATGGGTGCCAATCATAATATTGGTATATGCGGGATTTGGCCATTTGGGCATCCATCCGCCTTCTTTATACATCTGTATTAAAGCCTGAACCATTTCACTTACCCTTTCAGGCTGGGTTAAAAGGAGAAGGGGGTGTAAAGCCCTGAAAGTATCCCAGAGGGAAAAATCGTTATAGGAAATTCCATCATGCACCTTGTCATCAAAAGCGCTGTAATATTTCCCGTATTCCGAAAATTCACGGGGGAAAAACATCGTCCGGTATAAAGCGGTATAGAATATGCTCTTCTGATCTTCAGATACATCATATATTTTAATCCTGCCAAGATTTTCCTGCCAGGTATTTCTTGAATTATCTGCCACTTTATCAAAATCCCAATCCGGAATCTCCAGCTCGAGATTCATCCTTGCCTGTTCCATGCTGATAAATGATGTTGCAACCTTAGCCTTTATTGTCTCATTCTTTTTTGTTTTAAAACTTATATATGCGCCTATTCGTGTTCCGTAATGTTCGGTATTCATCGGTTGAATCTCAGCGACATCTTCTCCGTGCCATGTTCCGTATGATTCAAATGGCTTATCGAACTGAATGATAAAATATCCCCTGAAATTTGGTAGTACAGGTCCAATCTGTGCAGACATCCTGTCGGGATTGTACCCTGTTATCTCCCCTTTTTCCCTGTCAACATTAACATATCCCCGCAGGGTTTTAATCCTGCTTTCATAGTCATTTGCCCAATCCTTAAGTACAGGATGTAAATTTATTCCCTGAATAATGATATGAGATTCATCCGATGCAGGGTAGGTGAATTTCATAATACCGCAACGGGAAGCAGCAGCGATCTCCCCCTTGATTTTCATCCCGTTATCATTCATCTGAACAGAATAATAATAGGGTGTAGAAATCTCCTCAGAATGTGAATAATTTAATGCCCGGTCTTTGGGAAGGACTCTCAGATTTCCTGTTTGGGGCATCAGGGAAACGTAACCGTAGTCACCCATCCAGATTGTAGGTTGATGTGTCGCAGTAAACCCGATAATGGAAGGATCTTCATACAGGTAGATCATTCTTCCCATCTTATTTTCATGGGTTTGGGCAACAAAATTGGTCATGGCAAAAGGAAGACCCACAAAAGGCATGGTGCCTCCGCCCTCATAGCCTTCCCTGAAACCCTCATAGGCAGTGCCGATAAGAGGATTGACATAATCAACCTCCTGTTTTTGTTTCTCCGGTTGCTGAACAGTACAATTCATAAAACCTAAAATAAAACAAATTAAAATTAAAATAATGCTTTTCATAGTTTATAATTTATGTTACTTATATCTTATGGGACCTCTTCGTGTTCCTTTGTTTAATCCTTTGTTTCCTTTGTGGGTAATAAGGTATTTTAGTTAAAAACAAAGGACACAAAGGATTAAACAAAGGAACACAAAGGGTATACTATAATTTAATAAAA
>CAYVTV010000156.1:0-10389 GCA_964454295.1 uncultured Bacteroidaceae bacterium | reverse complement strand
TTCTGGTGGATAGTGAAAGCGTAGGTGTTGTTACAGAATACCAATTTGAAAACGTTATACAAGATCACACTATTGAAGTGTCATTTACACTGGTCAGGCATACAATAACAGCCACAGCCGGTGAGGGTGGAAGTATTGAACCTGTCGGGGAGGTCTTAGTGGAACATGGTTCAAGTCAATCGTTTACAATAACATCCGATGAGTATTACGAAATTTCAGATGTTCTGGTGGATAGTGAAAGCGTAGGTGTTGTTACAGAATACCAATTTGAAAACGTCATACAAGATCATACTATTGAAGTATCATTTGAACTGGGAACATCTGTTACTGGAATTTATTCCGAAAAAATACAGATCTTTCCCAATCCATTTTCCAGCTCTATCACAATATTAAATACAGAAGGTGTTGTTAGGATTGATATAACTAACATTCTAGGCGAGACACTTAAAAGTATTGTTCTTAAAGACTTTCCTTCCGCAAATATTTCAACAGACGAATTAATAAAGGGAGTTTATTTTATAAATATTTATTCTATAAATGGGGAAATACAAGTTAGGAAAATAGTGAAATATTGATATAGAAAAAGTTACTGTTAAATATATCGCCAGGGAGTGATAAATTAAAGTCTGGCTCCCAGCAAAATCACATCATCAATCTGGCCCACAGGGGAGCAGGTTTCGGAGGGGTAGTTGATCCAGTCATCCAGCGTTTTGTTGAATGTATCTTTTTGTGAAGCCATATCCAGATGCTGGTTTTCCTGTAACATCCGGATGAATCTTGTTTTCATGAATTTCTTGCCGTCAGGGCCACCGAACTGATCATGAAATCCGTCGGAAAAGAGGTAAATGGTATCACCTTTCTGCAGTTCCAGTTCATGAAGTGTAAAATTATCCATCCGTGAATGAAAGCCGACAGGCATTTTGTCTCCTTTTCTTTCAATATGTTCATATTCACTGCCTGTTTTCCTGAATACATACAGTGGGTTGTTGGCACCGGCATATAATAGTTTCTTCTTGTCAGTATCTAATGAACATAGTGCGATATCCATCCCGTCCTTGCTGGTTTCAAAGGCCCCCTTCTGTTTCAGGGCGGTAATAATATTTTCTCTCAGGCTGTTCAATATTGCATCGGGTTGTAGCACTCCCGACTCATTCACTATTTTATTCAGGAAGCTGACGCCGAGCATACTCATGAATGCACCCGGCACACCATGCCCTGTACAGTCGGCTGCAGTAAACACTATGTACCCGTCCTTTCGGCTCATCCAGTAGAAATCCCCGCTTACGATATCTTTAGGGCGGAACAATAAAAAATAATCAGTAAAGAAACCGTTCAAAATTGTTTCTTCAGGAAGAACAGCCCTTTGAATGGTTTCTGCATAATGAATACTGTCGGTGATTTCCTTTTTCTGAAAGGTAACGATATCCCGCTGTCTTTCGATTTCATCTTTTTGCTCCACCACTTCCCGGGTTCTTTCCTTAACAATATTTTCCAGCTTTATTTTTTCCCTCACCAGGTTTCTCACCCTGAGTCTGACTCCGGTTATAACCAGTGCTATTACCAGCAGACTCATGGTAACAATAAACCAGGTTGTTTGCCAGAAAGGGGGTTTAATAGTGAATTTGAATGCGGTAATATCTCCGGTAATTCCATATTTGTTTTTTGCCTGAACCTTAAAGGTGTAATTACCGGGAGTAAGTCCGGAAAACGACATATCCCGTTTTCCGCTGAATGGCGCCCATTCCTTGCTTTGAGGTTCCAGTGAATATGAGAACAGGATATCTTCCGGATTCTGAAATGAAAAGCCTGTCCATTCGAACGTAACATGGTTATCATTATGGGATAATACAAGGTCTTCGGGCAAACCAAACCATTTTCCCGGCGAAAATCCCTTTTGATTCCAGTCTACTTTTTCAAAAAAGAGTTTAATATCTGTGATAAAGGTTGCAGGTTCATTATGAATTTCCTTGTCCAGCTCCGGATTAAATCTGATAAGTCCGTTCCTCGTGCCAAACCAGATCATTCCTGTTTTATCCAGGGTTATAGAATTAAGTGTATTTTCTCCTCCGGTAAATCCGTCATTCAGTCCGTAAGGGATCACTCCATCCACCGACAAATCATTATTCAGTTTAATGAGGTCGAATCCCTTGTCGTTACCGGCAATTAACAGGTTTTCACTGGCAAACATAAGGGAATTTATTGTATTTGAAGAGAGTACACCTTTGCCTGCAACCGGAGATATAGGCATGGAAGTTTTGGAGGTATCAAACTTATATATTCCTCCGCCAAAGGTTCCTATCCATATATTTCCTGTTTTATCTTCAGCCAGGGAATTAATTCTGAGGAAAGACAGCCCGTCTTCCGCATCGTAATCTGTATAGGTTTCTCCCTCCAGCATAACCAGTCCGCCCAGTGTTCCCAACCAGATTCTGCCTTTTTTATCTTCAATCATTGTTTGCACCTCATCATGGATGAGTCCTTCTTCCTGGCTTAAAAAGAAAAGGTCGTCTCCTGCAAGTCTTCCATACCCTCCGTTGGTTCCGATCCATAAAATGTTGTTTCGGTCAGCAAGCAGGCAGTTAATCTTACGGTCGGGTAGTGCGTTATTTACAGGGAAATTGGAGACGCGTCTCCCGTCAAATATATTGATGCCATTATTTGTGCCGATCAGTATTTGTTTATCTCTTTGAATCATGGTGTTAGCCCCATTATCGTTTAATCCGTTTTGTGAGGTGAAATAACGTGTTCTTCTGATCGTGCCGTTTTCCCGGGAAAAACAGAGAAATCCTTCTTCTGTGGCCACATAAAGATTGTTTTCATTATCGGGGAGGATGTCAAAAACCTGATTCCCTAATAATCCATCATCCTTGCTGTAACTGATAAATTTTTCATTCCGGAACATGATTGCACCCTGACCGAAAGAAGCAAACCAGTTGTTGTCTTCGTTGTCGGTTATTATATTAATGATCTGGTTTGAAGGGAGGCCGTTTTCCCTGTTATATTTTCCGTAGATTTTTCCATCCTTTAGCCTGATAATCCCGTTTTTATCCGTTGCCAGCCAGGTTTCCCCGTCTTTACGGGACTTTATATCCCAGATAATCATTCCGGGTTGGGCATTGTTTACCGGATGGTAATCAATGCTGATGTTTTTATAGTCTGATGAGGGTTTGGCCACGAAGAGGCCGTCGCCATAACTTCCGAGCCAGACGGAGCCGTCAGGTGCAGGTTCAATGGATAAGATAAAGTTAGATTCAACGGATGGCCGGGTAATGTTTTTTATCTGTGGTGATCCGGTTCCACTGAATTCGATAATATTAAGTCCTCCGACCATTGCCAGCCAGAGGGCGTTATTTTCATCCTCGTAGATATCGAAGATAAAATCGCTTACCAGTCCGTCTTCCCTGGTGAAACCGGTAATGGAAAGGGAATCGGTGAGTGTTAATCCGGACAGGCCCCCGTCGTTTGTGCCTACCCAGATTATCCCGTTTTCCCCTTCAAGGATACATAATACAGTGGTTCCGTACAAACCCTGTTCGTTGCCGATAATAATAAACTCAATGCCGTTGTAGAGAGTAAGTCCGTTATCCGTTCCAATCCAGATGTTTCCTTTGCTGTCTTCAAACAGGCTCCTGATGATATTATCCGAAAGGCCATCACTTTTGGTGAAGGATTCAAATTTCATTCCGTCGAATCGTGACAGTCCTCCGCCATCGGTTCCCATCCATATATATCCGCGTGAATCCTGGAGCAGGCAATATACGGAAGATTGCGGAAGACCCTCCTCGATGGAAAAGCGTTTGAAGAAATATTGCTGGGAAAAGGATAAAGTATGGAAGAGGAGCAGGAATGTAACGGATAAAAGGTAGTTTTTAGTCATTATCAAGGGAAGATAGCCTTAGTGTACCTTTGTGAAACCCTTCGTGTCCTTTGTGGTTTATTTTTTTACCACAAAGGACACAAAGGACACACGAAGGGACACGAAGGAGTTAATACTATTTCATTATAAAAATAAATTGTCCTCCCTCATCTCCCGCGTTCCTCACCGGGCTGTATTCCGGAGTCTGATAGGAGTTATTAACGACAGGGATTTTTACGAAATCATATATCTGGCCGGCATCGAAATATTTTTCGTTATTATTCCGGAGTGCCTGCAGGAAATAATAGGCAAAAATGGAATGCCCTTCCTTTCCTTTATCGAGGACTGGTTCCACGCCTCCGGATGTAAGTGCTTTCCTGCTGCGCAGTGAGTACACCTTATGGTAGTACTTGGTAGAGTTTTCATAGGGAATGGTCATTGTCTTCCCACGGAAAATATCACCTGCAAAGCAGGCGTCAGTTACGAGCAGGGTGTGTTTTGAACTGATCCCGGAGAGGAATGCGCGTATATCCTCGTTGCTGATATATCTTGAGATGGATTTTGAAGAGGCATCCACCGGCACCCAGAAGCCTTTGTCCATGTTTTCAAGGTACTCTCCGTGGCCTGAGTAGTAGATGAATACATTATCGTTCTCTTTTGCAGTATTCATGAGCCATTCGAATTCCTTAAGGATATTATCCCTGGTAGCTTCCTTATCGTACAGGGTTTTCATCTGATCAAACTCATATTTTTCGGATAAAGTCTGGGCTACGGCTTTGGCATCGCTTACCCCGTTTTGCAGGGGAGGCCAGTCCCCGCTGTAGCTGTTAATACCGATAATAAGTCCGTAATAATTCCCCACCTGAACGGATTTCATAGCCTGAGCCACATTCAGTCCCTTGAGGGGGTCGTTTCCCCCGCGATAATCACTGAAAGTCTGGGCCATGATCTTATCCACATCTTCCTTTACAGGTTGGTCGATAGCCACAGTAAGGTCGATATCATTCACGTTGGTAAGGTCGGCCCCGGTGATGTCAAAGGCAACAGGAATGGTGGTGTCTGTGAAATCTTTAGTGGCGAAAAACTGAAGGCTTACCAGTTGTTCTTCCCCCGTTTTGAGTGAAGATACCGGCTTAAAATCAATCACTTCAATACCAGGGGGAAGTTTATAGTCAATGATCAGTTCATCGGCATCCTTATCACCTACATTGGTAACATTCAGAGTAAGGGTCACGGGTTTCCCGATGGATACCTTATCCTGGTTAATGTTAAACTTATAATCCATAATCAGAACCTTGGATTTTTTATCCTCCTTTTTATCGAGATAGGCAACTTCAATAAAGTCAATGTGGATGGTTGAATAATCAGGGACCTGGAAGCCGATGAGATTTCCAAAGAAAGGTTCGAAGGGCATGTTATGGATAAGTTTCTCATTCAGGAAGAAGTAATACTTGTCGCCCACTTTTCTTACCGTCAATTTATTATATGCATAACGGTTTACTTTATCCGACAGGGTAAACGGCACATAATCATGGAATTCTCCAACGTACTTATCAATGGAATAGTGTCCTCCCCCGGTAAGGAGAAAGTCGTACTGGCGGAAAGGATTAACTGCTTTTCCCCACTGCAGTCCGTAAGCTTTATCCATCTTACCTTCCATAAAGCGCATGGAAGTTTCGATCTCAAAATCGCGATTCTGGTCGATAATGACAGGCAGCAGGTCTTCTTTTGTTTTATTGGTCAGCGACTGAAAAACGAGGCGGTTATCCTCAATAGTTTGTGACCAGCTGTTCTCTTCGACACCAAGGAGCCAGTAGTTGTTGAATTTGGTGAAGTCGTCATGGAAGACGGATTGGGATTTCAGACCCTTGCTGAAGGTATAGTCGGCAGGGTTCAGTTTTTCCTGGGCTGTGAGGGTGGCAGCGAGGAGGGAAAAACAGAGGGCTATGGTTGTTTTTTTTGATTGCATATTGTGGAGAGTGGTTAAGTGGTTATGTGGTTATGTAGAGACGCACGGCTGTGCGTCTGCGAAGATATGTCTGGAGGCACGGCTGTACCAGGAGGCAGGTCTGTAGTGCCAGAATTCCGCATAATAGATATTTGATGATTTAGATTCATAAAGGCAAAAAATATTCCATAATTTAAATTGATTAGAGTAAAAGTAAAAAAAAAATAGATATGAAGCAGGAGATAATGATAATTTATTTATTGGGATATTCACTTGTGCTTATGCCTGATCCATTTTATCAGGCTGTTGACAATTATTGCTTTGGGGCTATGAGAAATATGGTTTAAGGTATTGACTTATTTGCAGGAAAGTTGGAAATTGCAAATTGAACCATTCATACACAATCTCTCTGGTCTGTTCATCCGGTCTGGTGTATAGTCTCACGGTAATTTAAGTGAATGTTTCAGAAAAATTGAGGACCGAGTTAAATATGTGTCTTGTGACTGTTACAGATTCATGCAGAATGAAATTAACAATTAATAAACAATGAGATGAGAAAAATAGTACTGCCACTGGTTATACTTTTTTCAACCTTAACGGGAAATAGTCAGTGTCTTCCGGTTTCCATAGTTTGTTCAAGTGGAGAAATAACTTTCACACATATTAATGTTCTTTCCGCATTTCCCGGCAACTGGGAAATTGAATATGGTCTTTCGGGATTTTCACAAGGAACGGGGGAAATTATCAGATTTCAGACATTAGAATATACATTAACCGGTCTTCAGCCGGGAACAGGATATGATTGTTATATCCGTGATTCATGCGATAACGGAGAATATAGTGAATGGAACGGCCCTTTTATTTTTAACACGGCTGATCTTTTTACGAAAATATCAATAGAAAATACAGGTATTGGATTAATGGAAGGGGATGCCAAATGGGGTGATTTTGATAACGACGGGAATTATGATATAGTATGCACAGGAACATCCAATATGGGAGGTCATCTCACAAAGCTCTTCAGGATGAATGCCGGCAGTTATACTGAAGTTGCTGCCGGATTGCCGCAATTGAGATATTCTTCCTGTGCATGGGGCGATTATGACAATGATGGGGACCTTGATCTGTTAATATCAGGATTATCAACAAATAAGAGAGTATCCGTTGTGTATAGAAATGATAATGGAAGTTTCATCGATATTAAGACGGGATTAACGGGAGTTACTTCTGGTAATGTTGCATGGTGCGATTTTGATAAAGATGGGAATCCGGATATTATTCTGTCGGGATTGGATGAAAATGCAGAGTTTAGAACATTAATTTATAAGAACACGGGTCTGGATAACTTTGTTGAGGTGGCAGTACCATTAAAAGCTTGTTTTCACGGCAATTTTGATCTGTGTGACTACAATAAAGATGGTTTTATTGATATTGTAATGGCGGGCTCTGACATTAGTGGTAATATGCATTCCACACTTTATAAGAATATGGGTGGGATGAATTTCATTGAGATAAATGCAGGATTATTAAGATTGTTTTCAGAAGGGGTGGTCATTAACTGGATTGATTTTGATTGTGACGGAAACCAGGATATTTTCCTGGCAGGCTCAACCAACTCGAGATTATACAGAAATAATGGAGATGATACTTTTACAGAAATAAATGCGGAATTGAATCTCACGATTAATACCAATGCATCAGCTATATGGGAAGATTATGATAATGATGGTTACAAGGACTTACTTATTAGTTATACTGATTACAGTTATCAAAATCATACGAAATTATTTAAAAATGACGGCACCGGGAAGTTTACAGAAATAAATACAAATTTATCTTCTGTTTCCCGGGCATCACTATGTTGGGGCGATTATGACAATGATGGAGATCTGGATTTACTGCTGACGGGGATAGATAATAACAGCAACTATTATTTTACCATATATAGCAACAACCTGAATATGGTAAACAATATTCCTTCAGTTCCAGCTGACCTGGATTACCATACTTCCAATAAAGTAGTTTATTTAAAATGGGCACCATGTCAGGATGTTGAGACTGTAACGGAATGTCTGACCTATAATGTCAGGATTGGTTCAGCAGAGGGGAAAACTGATATCGTCTCACCTGTCTCAAATATTACAACAGGACATAATTTATTGCCGGAGAAGGGTAATTCCGGGTTTGACACCTTTTTTATCATTACCGGGCTTAAACCGGGCACCTATTACTGGAGCGTTCAGTCTGTTGATAATGGATTAAAATACTCAGCATTCTCTTCAGAGAGGCCATTTCAGGTATTACCTGATTTTGTTCCATACATTTTTGATACAGAAATTGCCTATCAGAATGCCGTTGCTGCAGGAGATTTTAATGATGACGGGTACCTGGATATTATTATTTCCGGCATTCAATCCTGGCCGGGGACTTCGGTGTTGACAAAGCTCTACCGGAATGAAGGGAATCTGTCATTTACCCCTGTAGATGCCGGCATTGTAAACCTCCACAAAGGTGCCATGGCCTGGGGGGATTTTAATAACGACAACAAGTTAGATCTTCTTATTTGTGGAGCTGCCTCAGGAGGAAACAATGTGACTGCTATTTACAGGAATGACGGAGATGGAGTTTTCACAGATATTAATGCAAATCTTCAGGGCATTTCCTATGGTTCACTGGACTGGGGCGATTATAATAATGACGGACATGTTGATGCTTTAATCGGGGGTTCCGGATATACAAGACTATATAAGAATAATGGTGACGGCTGTTTTTCTTTAGTGCCAAAGTCTTTCATAGGGGCATATTATTGTACGGTTTCATTCGGAGATTATGATAATGATTTCGATCTGGATATTTTTGTACTCGGTAATCAACCTGTAGTATATAAAAATATGGGTAATGATACTTTTAAGGAAATTAAAATTGATAATTCCGGGTTATCAGAGGGGAGGGGGCAACTATTTGATTTTGATAATGATGGTGACCCTGACATTATAATAACGGGAAGAGACCCTGTTAGTTTTGATGTTCAAACCAGGATATACAGAAATGACGGTAATGACCAGTTCACATTAATTCCTGCCTCTCTCAGAGGAGTGAAGGAGGGATCAGTTTCAACCGGAGATTATAATAACGACGGGAGAACGGATATTCTGCTGACAGGACTCAGCGGGACCGGTATTTCACATGTTTACAGGAACAATCCGGATAATACGTTTGAAAATATCTATGCTGATTTAAAAGGAGATATGGAGTCTTCAAGCGAATGGGGCGATTTTGACAACGACGGGAACCTTGACATTTTACTTGCGGGTGCTTATTCTAAGAATGTCATCTACAGAAGCACACTCAATTATCCGAATACTCCTCCTCAAGCTCCTGCTAATCTCATTTCAAAAAGAATCGGTTACGGGATAATTCTGGGATGGGATAAAGCTGAGGACCAGCAGAGTAAAAGCGGAGGATTAACTTATAATATTCGAATAGGCACCACCAGTGGGGGATATGACATTGTTTCACCCATGAGTGACATAAACACAGGCTTCAGGAAAATCTCAAAAACTGGAAATGCTGAAACAAATAAGGGATGGATAATAAACCGTTTACCGGTAGGTGTTTATTACTGGAGTGTTCAGGCAATAGACCATGGTTTTGAGGGAGGTGCCTGGGCTCCTGAGCAGACTTTTTCTATAACTATGCTGACTGCAGGGTTCAGTGCTGACACAGTTTGTCTGGGAGTACCTGTGACATTTGAAGACCTGTCGGTTTCCTCCGGGACATCAATATCAGACTGGTTCTGGGATTTTGGGGATGGCAGTTTCTCCATTTTACAAAATCCTGTTCATGAATTTGAAAATCCGGGTATACATAGCGTTAAACTGAAAGTATCTGCAGACTCTTTCTCCGATTCAATTATTCAGGAAGTTCTTGTAAAACCGAAACCCCTTGTGGATTTCACTGCCAGTCTTGCCTGCCAGGGATCGGAGACCATTCTGACCAACCTCACGGATGCACAAGGATTAACTATCACCTCCTGGTCGTGGGATTATGGAGACGGGAAAGGTTCGATATTGCAGAACCCTGTTTCACACGGCTATCTTGCGGCCGGGGATTACCAGCTTGCCCTGTATGCAACAGCTGAGAACGGATGCCAGGGCTCCATGCAAAAAACCGTAACTGTTGCATCCTATCCCGTAGCGGTCATTACTACCAACGCTCCGCTTACCTTCTGTGCAGGCGACAGCGTTACGCTGTCAGTGGGAGAAAATTCCAATTACACCTATCAGTGGCTTCTTGGAGGGACAGCCATAACTGATGCAGCCACCAGTTCCTTTAAGGCAAGACAAACAGGCGATTATACAGTGCAGGTTGTCAACACGTCAGGCAGCTGTGCTACTACCTCGGATATGGTCAGCGTGATTGCCCGCAGCGCTCCGGTATCGCCCACGATCCTTGCCGGCAGCGCGGTAAGTTTCTGCCAGGGCGACAGCGTTCTGCTGAGTGTTACGTATAACACTGATCTTACCTATCAGTGGAAGCTAAACGGTGGAGATGTGGGAGGCAATACACATGATTTTAAAGCCAA
>CAYVTV010000155.1:292-10421 GCA_964454295.1 uncultured Bacteroidaceae bacterium | reverse complement strand
GCGCTTTTGAGTCCCTGAAGTTCCCTTTCCATATTCATGTCGTTCAGGTTATAACACACCTGAATGCAATGTTGAGGCAGGCCGTTTTTCATCACAACAAAATCGCATTCGCCATTTTTATTGAAATAATAAATCTCCTTGTACTTTCTGCGTAAGTGCAGGTAAACTGCATTCTCAATTTGCTTTTCCATCTCATACTTTTCTTTTCGGTAACGAATCGAAGAGTAAGTGCAAAATCAGATACCCATTAACTGTTTTTATCCTGATGCTTTCCCCGTACTCCCTGGTAATGCTACCATTGATCTGTTCAATCAAATTATTGGATAAGTGGCCCAGTCTTATCAGACAATCATTGCCGTGAAAACCGGTTTCATTTCTATCGTTAATCCTTTGAATTCGATTTTTTGGGGTTCAATCGTGTTTATAAAGATTACGGCCTTAGGCACATGAAACTTTTTGCAAAAAATAAACAGGTTATTAAAATCGCTGTTTCTGATTTTGGTTTTATACTTCACTTCCACAGGAAAAGCCTGTTTATTTTTTATCTCAACAAAATCAACTTCATGATTGTATGGATCGCGCCAAAAGAACCGCCAGGATTTTAAAGCAAGTAAAGCATTTTCAACAAGTAATCCTGTTTTCTGAAAATCATACATACTTCCGCTGATCGCTGGGCAGAAAGAGGATGAAGAGAGATAAATCCGTTTTAATTTTTTTTCCGAAGAAAGTTGATTGGCAGAATAGTTATAAAGGACTTTCACCACAAATGCCTGCTCAAGGATACTTATATATTTACTAACTGTTTTGGACGTTATTTTTAAATCGTTGGCCAGATTTTCGTAATGAAGATATAATCCCGGATTTTCTGCAACTATTTTTACAATGGCATACAAAATTTCAGGGTTTTCAACCGGAAAGATAATTGGAATGTCCTCGAAAACAATCTTTTTAATAATTCCCAGTACATATTCCTGAACAAATGAATTATCAGTATTATTAACTGTTTCAATAAACTGCCTCGATAAATAATTTTCAAATTCAACTTTCAATTCAGAATGAAACATTTCAGGCTTTTCGAGGTAATTATCCATATTTCTGAAATGGAGGTATTCTTCAAAATCAAGCGGTTTCAACTCAAACGAAAAAACCCTTCCTGCCAGGCTCTCCTGTGTTTTCTTTCTGATATAGAGTGATGTTGAGCCGGAAATGAAAAATTTCAGGTTGGGATATAAATCGTAGTAAATTTTCATTTGAGATTGAAAACCTTCCAGTTTCTGAATTTCATCAAAAAAAATAAATATTTTGTCTGAATTGAAATCCTTTCGGGTTTGGGTCTTAAAAGCAGTAAAAAGTTCATCCAAGTAATATTTATCCTCATCAAAAGAAAAATACCAAATACTTTGTGGTTCAACATTTCGTTCAAGTAAGGTATTTATCACCTGAAGAAACAATGTGGTTTTTCCCAGGCGCCTCAACCCTGTAAGTTCCAATATTTGTCTGCTCTCTATATGTTGCTCAAGGGTTTTGATGAATTTTCTCGTTTTGGGAAATTCATACCTGAACCCCACATTCCAATGCCTGTTAAATTTTAATAAATTGATCATTATTTTAAAATATATCGCAATTATAGTTCCGATATTTTATAAAAATACCGGAACTGCAAATTTAGTATTTTCTTTTAAACTTTACAATTTAGTAAATATTTTCAAGCCGGAATTAATCTTATAATAGCTCCATCTGTTTCAAAAAAATCTGTTTGATCATGCGTAACAATTACCCCTTCTTTCATTTTAAAAAGTCGAGGGCGCTTTTGAGTCCCTGAAGTTCCCTTTCCATATTCATGTCGTTCAGGTTATAACGTTTTAACCGAGTAATCAAACACAGGAATAAAATCAAACACATAGGAATTTTGCAGATAAACCTTCGCCACAGTTAAGAAAACAAAAACATACCTGAATAGTATCCAATTTCTAAATTATTTCTGCATATTTGAAGTCTGGAGCTGTCTGATAAATCAAAATATATTCAATCACAAAGACACAAAGGATAACGCAAAGTGTTACAAATCAAAGATATATACTTCGTGTCCTTAGTGCGTACTTTACGCTTGCGCCGAAGCTTCAGCGTAAGAGCAGAGTCCTTCGTGGTTAAAAACACTTATGAGACAGTCCCAATTTTAAATGTTTACTAATATCTTTCTGCCCGAATTTTTTAATGATTTTCTGAACTTTTCCCTTGTACAGCATTATTAACTCCTGAAAAAATGAAAGTGGATCTTGCCTACGGAAAAAAAGGACTGAAGATTGATCTTCCCGCTAACGTACATATTGATGTGGTTGAACCCCGCTTTGTTCCCGGCATAAAAAAACC
Organism: uncultured Bacteroidaceae bacterium; assembly: GCA_964454295.1. Taxonomy (GTDB): domain Bacteria; phylum Bacteroidota; class Bacteroidia; order Bacteroidales; genus CAYVTV01. The sequence continues at coordinate 8,051 of CAYVTV010000155.1, read as the reverse complement.
CATGAGTGCCATTACCCATGCACTGCAAAACCCGGTTGAACATTCTTCATTAAAAGAAATAACTGATCCGGATACTTATATAGCCATTGTTTTCAGCGATATAACAAGAGCCACTCCTTATCACACCATTTTGCCGCCTTTGCTCAATGAGCTAAATCATATTCCTGATAGTCATATTCTTTTCTTTTGTGCTGCCGGCACTCACCGTGAAGCTTCAAAGGAGGAGCTTACAGGTATTTTAAGCAGAGATATTGTTGAACGGTTCAGGATCATTCAGAATAATTCAGCGGATATAAGTCAGTTCCGCCTGGCTGGGACAAGCAAAGCGGGGAATGAAATATGGTTGAATGCTGAATTAATGAATAGCGACCTGGTTATTCTGACCGGGTTTATTGAACCCCATTTTTTTGCCGGTTTTTCCGGGGGAGGAAAGGCTGTAATGCCGGGGATGGCTTATGATAGTTCAATCCGTAATAATCATTCCATTGCAAATCTCTCCGACATGAATGCACGCTGGGGAATCACAAAAGGCAATCCTGTATGGGAGGAGATCATGGAAGCTGCAGTGATGGGACCGCCTGTCTTTCTGCTCAACATAACATTGAACAGGAATAAGGAAATCACAGGGATATTTGCAGGGGACCTTCATGCAGCGCATGAACAGGGTTGTCGTTTTGCAAAAGACACGGCAATGGTCCCCGTTGATCATCCGTATGATCTCGTTATAAGCAGTAATTCCGGTTATCCGCTTGATCTTAACGTGTATCAGACTGTTAAAGGAATGAGCTGTGCTTCGCAGGTTGTAAAGGAAGGCGGGCATATCATTATGGCTGCCGAATGCAGCGATGGTGTTCCCGCAGGAAGCGATTACGAAAGAATTCTTTCTTCAGTAAGTCATCCGGACGAGTTAATGAATTACATCGTTAAATACGAAAAGAATCTTAAAGATACCTGGCAACTGTATTTCCAGGCTCTTATTCTGAAAAAAAGCGAAGTATATCTTTATTCCGATAAATTGGAAAATAGCGTTATAAAAAAAGCCTTACTGAAACCTGTTGATAATATTAGCGCTCAGGTTGACTGGATTATTAAGGAAAGGGGCTCTTCCCTGAAGATATGTGTACTTCCGGAGGGGCCGCAGACTATTCCTTATATTAATGATAAGCATAAATAATACCGATTCGCTGAAGTTATGCGAAAAGGATGCAGACATACCCGGATGTTTCCGGTTTGTATTCACAGAGACTGCATAAAAATGAACATTCCAAAATTTCGTCAGAGTTTTCAATAAAAGTTCTGCCCATTAGCAGGAAAGAATAAACAGATTTGTAAATTGACGTGAAAAAGCATATCTTTGATAGTATCAAATGATAGTATCAATGAACCCTCCCTATAACATTACCCCTAATATTATAAAATTAATAACTTCTGTTTCAGAGAAAATCGGGGCGGTAAACGCTAATCTTTTAGATAAACCATCACCACAGTTAAGAAAACAAAATAAAATTAAAACGATACACCATTCATTAAGAATTGAGGGTAATACTTTATCTGAAGAACAAGTTACCGCATTAATAGAGAATAAAATAATTATCGGTCCCAAAAAAGATATACTTGAGGTTCTGAACGCTATCAGAGTGTATGACAGCCTGGCATCGTTTGACCCATTTTCAGAAAAGTCATTTCTCAAAGCGCATAAGCTACTAATGGAAGGACTTGTGGATGATGCGGGAAAATTCAGGAATAAAGGCGTAGGAATATTTCAGGGTTCAAAAGTGGCACATATTGCTCCTCCGGCCAGGAATGTTCCATCTCTTATGTTGAATTTATTTAAATACCTGAAAAATACAGATGAAATAACATTGATAAAAAGTTGCGTATTTCATTATGAGATGGAGTTCATACATCCCTTCACTGATGGAAATGGGAGAATGGGCAGACTTTGGCAGACGATCATTTTAATGAATGAATATTCGGTTTTTGAATTTCTCCCATTTGAAACTCTGATAAGTCAATCTCAACAAGAATATTACAAAGCTCTTGCTAAAAGTGATAAAAGTGGCAATTCAACGATCTTTATAGAATATATGCTGGATGTGATAAATAAATCACTAAATGAATTATTGAATTATAATCAAAGAGTCCTCAATGTCTCAGACAGGTTGGGATATTTATGTTCATTAGGGAAAAAAGAGTTTACCAGAAAGGACTATATGAATATATTTAAAAATATTTCTTCAGCCACTGCAAGCAGGGATTTGAGAAAGGGTGTAGAACTGAATCTTTTTGAAAAGTCAGGAAATAAAAACGTAACAATATACCGGCTAAATAAATAACATACCTGAATAGTTTCCAATTTCTAAATTATTTCTGCATATTTGAAGTTTCTGAAATCAGGATTAATATATCATAGATTAGTATAGTTTTCACAATCAATATTCAACTTGTATTATCATGAAAGAAAAAACCAGCCAATCCCGCCGCAGCTTTATAAAAAAATCAGCTGCCGCCACAGCCTCCATGACTATCCCCACCTTTGTCCCCGCTCAGGTGTTTGGAGCAAACGACCGTATTAATGTTGCCGTCCTTGGCGTAAACGGTCGCGGGAAAAGTCATATCTCAGGAATGATGAACCTGCCAAATGTGGAGGTCACATACCTGGTGGATCCTGATCTGAATGTCGCATCTGCCCGTGCAAAGGAATTTGAAGAAACCTACGGGAAGAAAGTGAACATCGTGCAGGACATGCGGAAGGTGTTCGACCGTAAGGATGTTCATGTGGTTACCATTGCCAGTCAGAATCACTGGCATGCACTTTCAACTATCTGGGCCTGCCAGGCAGGGAAAGACGTGTATGTCGAAAAACCGGGTTCCCACAACGTATGGGAAGGCAGAAAGATGGTCGAGGCTGCATATAAATACGACCGTATCGTTCAGCATGGTGTGCAGCTGAGAAGCTCGGCGGCTATCCGAGAAGCTATTCAGTTATTGCGTGACGGATATATCGGAAGGGTGTATATGGCAAGAGGACTTGTTTTCAGGAAGAGACCCGATATCGGGAACAAACCTTTTGAACCGGTGCCGGAAGGACTGGATTATGATCTGTGGACAGGCCCGGCTCCGATGAGGCCTTTCACAAGGAATCTTGTCCATTATAACTGGCACTGGCACTGGGAATATGGTAACGGGGATGTCGGCAACCAGGGTATACATGAAACCGACCTGTGCATGTGGGGACTCGATGTAGGATTACCTGCAAAGATCACGGCCATGGGTGGCAAGTTCCTGTGGGACGATTGCAAGGAAACACCGGAAGTGCTGACCTCAGTGTACCATTACCCGGAACAGAAAAAAATCATCCAGTTCGAGGTTCGTCCCTGGTACACCAATCTGGAAGATGGGGTGGGGGTAGGAAATATCTTTTACGGCGATAAAGGCTATATGGTGGTTAAGGGATATGGCAGTTATGAAACTTTCCTTGGCGATGACAGAACTCCCGGGCAAGCCCGCTCCGAAGGAGGCGATCATTATAAGAACTTTATTGATGCGGTACGCGCTCACGATACCTCCATGCTGAATGCCCCGGTGGAAACGGCACATCTTTCCTCAGCCCTGGCTCATCTTGGGAATATTGCATACCGTACCGGAAGAGTATTGACTTTTAACCCCTCTTCTGAAAGATTTGTCAATGACCCTGAAGCCGACAGGATGTTAACACGGAATTACCGTGCACCATATATTGTGCCGGAAAAGGTGTAAAAGAAGGTTACTGGTTTTAGTCGTTAATTAGTAAGTAATTGGTAAAAAATCATTATCTTTACAGTCTAAACATCTGAAATATTCAGATATATAGTGCACAGGTATGAGTAGCGATTTTATTTTCACCATTTACAGGGATACCCGGACCGTATTCAGGTTTAAGGACATTGCCATGCTTCTTGGTGAAACAAATTTTCAACCACTTAACAGAAAATTAAATTATTATGTCAAAACAGGTAAGCTGAGAAATCCGGGGAAAGGGATATACACTAAAACAGACTATAATAAGGAAGAAATGGCCTGCCGGGTATATACCCCCTCCTATATTTCTTTGGAATATGTGTTGCAAAAAGCCGGTATGGTTTTTCAGTATGATTCACGGATAACATTAGTAAGTTACCTGAGCAGGAATGTTGAGATTGATAATCACCCCTACACTTACAGGAGAATTAAAGGCGAAATAATGATAAATCCGGCCGGAATATTACGGAATGATAATCATGTAAATATCGCCATTCCGGAAAGAGCGTTTCTGGATATGTTATATCTTGACAGGAATTTCTATTTTGACAATATCAATCCTTTAAACAAGGAATTGGTATATAAAATATTACCTTTTTATTACTCTGATGCTTTGATAAAAAGAGTGAACAAACTATTAAAATAATGATCGATGTAAACCGTCATAAATTTTTTCTTGTTCAGATACTTAAAGATATCTATTCTGATCTGGAATTATCCGGTTGTTTAGGCTTCAAAGGAGGTACTGCACTGATGTTTTTTTATGACCTGCCAAGGTTTTCTGTGGATCTGGATTTTAACCTGATAGATACTACTAAGGAAGATAGTGTTTATGGAAAAGTAAGAAATATTATTTTAAAACACGGGACTATTTTTGATGAAGCTAAGAAATTTTACGGACCTTTAATTGTACTGGATTACGGTTTTGGTGAACGCAAATTAAAGGTGGAAATTTCCAATCGTCAGTCCGGGGACCGGTATGAAATAAAAAACCTGTTAGGGATCAACATCAGGGTTATGGTAGCCGAAGATATGTTTGCACATAAACTTTGTGCATTACTTGACCGTGAAACAGTAACAGCCAGGGATGTTTTTGACAACTGGTTCTTTATGCAAAAACATATCCCTGTTAATAGCAGCATTGTGGAATATCGCATGAATATGCCATTTTCGGAGTATATTGAAAGCTGCATCAAAAAACTGGAATCGTTGAACAATAAAGAATTACTCATGGGATTGGGAGAATTAACGGATAATAAAATGAAGAATTTTGTCCGAAACAGACTTAAAGAGGATACAATCATCCTGTTGAGGTTTTACAAAGACTATCCTATTTTTAAATAACTAAAGTTTCGCACATGCTCAACATGTCCTATAATGAAAAGAATAGTTAAATATTTTTGTGGGTCCGATAAGAATAATTTTCCTTAATTTTAACCAGGCTAAACAAGTGCGAAACTTTAATAAGTAACTAATGTTTCGCACAATTATAACTTTTTATGAATCAACATAATATATAATAAATAGCAGATTGATAATAGCTTATGCCCACAGGCTGAAAGCCTAAAATAATTCAGCCCAGGGCAGCGCCCTGGGTAAACGATACATTCCCAAAAACTCCCCCACACGCCCGCCGACGGCGGGCGTGTGGGGGAGTTAAGAAATCGGATTCCTTTACCCAGGGTGCTGCCCTGGGCTGAATTAGATTGCCCCTCGGGGCGTTAGATATATTTAATGAGATATTAACCAATACTTTTGAATTTATAAACTGTAGACTATATTATTTAAGAACGAAACTTGAGTAAGTAATAAATCTAAATACCTCATTACCTTATGTACCGAATTATATCTATTTATTTAGCATTTGTATTTTTCGCGGTAATACAAGCATCTTCCCAGGAAAGAGGGATGTTTAAGCTTGAAAACCCGATGACAGTCGAGTATCTGAAAAAGAATATCCGGAAGAAATCCCCCCGTCTTATTCTTACTCCTGAGATTGAGCGCAATCTAAGAAAGAAATTACAATCCGACCCCCTGGTGCAATCATTTTACAGTGCCATTAAATCGGATGCAGAAGCGATCCTTGCATTACCGCTTCCGGAGAGGGTTATTCCTGACAACAAAAGGCTTTTACGTGTTTCCAGTGAGTCTCTGAGGAGGTTAAATACGCTGGGAATTGTATATCGTATTGATAAAAATCCTGTAATTCTTAACCGGATAGACCAGGAAATAAAGGCTGTATGTAATTTTACGGACTGGAATCCTTCCCATTACCTTGATGTGGCGGAGATGTCGCTGGCGGTTGCCCTTGCCCTTGACTGGACAGGTAAAGATTTGCCGGAGAGCACAGTAGAAATGGCTGAAAAAGCACTGATTGAAAAGGGTATTCTTCCGGGCTTTGAATGGCCAATTTCCGAATGGGCTGAAAAGGTCAATAACTGGAACCAGGTTTGTCACGGAGGAATGATCGCCGCATCTATCGTTATTGCAGACAGGGATCCTGAGCTGGCTGCAAAAACCATCAGCCGTGCACTGGATAAAATGCCCCTGGCATTAGGTGCATACGTTCCTGATGGAGCCTATGCTGAGGGGCCGGGTTACTGGAATTACGGAACCATATTTTCCATCACAGCTTCTTCTGTTTTAAAGAGTGCTTTTGGTACTGACTTTGGCATTGCGGGTTTTCCCGGGTTTAAGGAAAGTGCTGTATTCAGACTAATGATGGTAGCTCCCTCAGGGGAGTTTTATAATTACGGGGATAACGGTACAAACCTGATTGCTGACCGGGGTCGGGGAGATCATACCACCGCCTGGTTTAACCTTGGAGAACATGTAAATTCATTTATCTGGTTTGCTAATCAAACAGACAATTCCCTCTTCTTTGATCCCGGATATTTTAAAGCCCTTCCGGATGATCCCCGTACAAGAGGCCGCTTCGCCGGTCCTGCTTTGATCTGGCTATCCAGTTATGAACCAAAGAATTATGAACCTTTACCTTTAATCTGGAAAGGTGGTGGTAAAAACCCTGTGTTGGTTTTCAGAGGTGGTGAAAACAATCCTGAAAATAATCCTGAAATGTTTTACCTGGGAGCAAAAGGAGGGAAAGCAGGAATTAATCATGGGAATATGGATGCCGGCAGTTTTATCTTTGAACTTGATGGCGTTCGCTGGTCAATTGATCCTGGAGTACAGCTTTATGCCCAGCTGGAGATGGCAGGATTTGACTTATGGAACCTGGGGCAAAATTCCCAGCGTTATCTGCTGCTGACAAAGGGAAGCCACGGACATAGCACTCTGGTGATAAATGATGCCCCACACAACGTGGAAGGCTATGCCCCGATAATTGATTTCAAAGATGGCAGTACTGGAGAAAATCCTGAGGCTTCCATAGAAATGACGGATATTTTCAACGGACAATTAAAAAGTGCCGTAAGAAGTTTTATGAAAGACAGTCCCCGTTCAATAGTAATCGAAGATAGGATAGAGACCAACGATTCGACAAAGATGATCACCTGGCAGATGATGACCTCTGCTGAAGTCATCCCGGTTATAGGTGGCGCTGTTCTGAAACAGGCAGAAAAAGAACTGAAGCTCGAAATTCTTTCCCCGGAAAATATGAATGTCTCCATTATTTCTCTCGATCCTCCTCCCCTGGAACTGGATAAACAGATTGAAAACCTGAAACGCATTGAGATAAGAGTGCCGGCATGGGTTCTTGATTCTTCGGGAAAGATTGTGGTGAGGTTGAAGGGGGAATAGTGAGTATATGAGTAAATGAGTATATGAGTATATGAGTAAATGAGTATATGAGTAAATGAGTATATGATTTAATCTTATCTTGCTTTCAATATGGCTGTTTTTTTTCATAAATGAGTTTCAGGTCAGATTTTAAGTTTTCAAGAATATGCGGTTTGAATGAATCAATAAATCCTATATCTATCTTTCTATTTAAACCTTTTTCCAATTGATATTGTACTTC
>CAYVTV010000155.1:0-282 GCA_964454295.1 uncultured Bacteroidaceae bacterium | reverse complement strand
TCAAAATAACTAAATGAATCCACAGTTTTTACTGCGACATCAATATCACTTTTTGGCTCATCATCTTCCCGTGAAAAAGACCCATATATCCATGCTTTTTTTATTCCTAAGTCAGCTTTATCTTTTCCGCCTCAATCAGCCGAATGATATAATTTCGTTGAGACACAAAATGTTGAGACACAAAATTTTGTGTCTGTACTTCGGATTTTCATTTCTTCATTTTTCCAGGGTTGCCATCCACCATTCGGCGGACAGGCTCCCTGGCTATTCAAATTATACTCC
>CAYVTV010000154.1:0-10449 GCA_964454295.1 uncultured Bacteroidaceae bacterium | reverse complement strand
ATCGTCGCATCACCGCTCATCAATACCTCCTGTGCTACATTACTCCCGTCACCCAAATAGATACGACCATCGGCCAGCGTGTTGATATCGCCTATATCACTACCCAGCCCATCCAGCTGAGACTGTGCATTACTGGTTAATCCATCTATGTAACTGAATTCCTCATTGCTCACCGATCCATCGTGTATCTTCGCCGCATCTATCATCGCATTCGCATTGATATCCGCATTCACGATCGTGCCATCCTCTATCTTGAACGAATTGACAGCCCCCTCTGAAATGGTTACTGCTCCCAGGTTATCTATCGTCGCATCACCGCTCATCAATACCTCCTGTGCTACATTACTCCCGTCACCCACCCAAATATACGAACTGCTAAGAGCTGACCCCACCGGCGACGTCCCCGTAATTGTCACACTCCCCGCATCCGTCAACCTTCCCTTGCTGTCAACAGTAAAGGTCCCTACCTGTGTCGCACTGCCATATGATCCCGGAGTGACAGTAGTATTGGAAAGTGTCAGCACACCTGTATTACTGATCGTCGCTTCCCCTGTTAATGTAACTATCTGTGGAGCCAACCCTTCACTCCCCACTAGCACCTGACCATCGGTCATTGTAGCGGCCTCCACAATACTCCCCCCACTCGATATTATCAACCTGTTACTGTTTAATGCACTGCCTGAGTTTGTTCCGCCATAGGCTACCGGTAACACATTACTAATATCATCTGAAGAGGTTAAATCAACCGTTGCCGTTACAAGATTCCCGGAAGCATCTGTCTTTACCGGCCTGGATGCATCCAGCCCACTGAGATTCAAGCCTGTGAACTCCGGGGAAGCCCCGTTATGCAAATCCTGCGGAGCGGCAAGTGTTATACTCCCCTCTGCATGGGTAACCGAAACCTGGTTTTCTGTGCCAAATAAAGTCTTATACTCATTGGCATCACCGGCATCATTCATCCCCAATACCTGATTCGGCCCGCCAATGGCGACAGAAGCAATGGTCTTCCATCCTCCCTCGTAAAACCAGAACGACTTTGTGTCGTTATCATAAACCAGCAAGCCTTCAGCAGGTGTAACAATAGCCAGCCTTTCCGCAGTGCTCATCCGCGGCACCAGTAAGCCCCGCTCATTCGACATCAACTCAAGTATCGCCGAAGAGTGTGGAGTGATGGAACTCTCACTGATGCCAACACCCTGCGAAAAAACCTTGCCGGTACTGAAAACCGATAAAAGCATTATGGTACATATTACCATTTCAACAGGGAATACGTTGAAAATGTTTCTAAAAAGCCCACTGCGACTTAAAAATTTCCTGGTGGACATGTTTCGGATCGTTTTCATGATAAACCTCCTTATTGTAATTTTTTACGTTTTTTCCATATTAAATGTAAACATACTGCTATAGGACAATATTCCCGGCAATCTTCGCTGTATGGCAACAAAAAAAGTCAGAATTCCCGGAAATAAACCTGTAATCAAATAAAAGTGATTTAAGCAGAGATGTAAAGAAAATGAAGTCAATGCCTTCTTAAATATTACCTGACATATACCAATAAACATCACCAGATCCTGCCTCATAACAGAATACAATTCCCTTTTGATATATCCCTGTAAAAGAAACATCAATTCACATAGTAAAATATAAGCACAAAAGTCCTCCTTCACTTTTCGTGTAACCCAATAGTAATCAGACTAAAAAATGAGGTGGATGGTTGCACTTGAGATTAAATAGCATAGTTTAAATTAAACGTCTGTAAATGTAATGGTTTTATACGGAAATTTCTTCCCGGGGTTATTGAATAAAGGAATTTATTTTTATCAAAGGGGACAAAACAGGGACGAAGGGGACGAGAGGGGACAAAACAGGGACAAAGGGGACAAAGGGGACGAAGGGGACGAGGGGGGACGAGGGGGGACAAAACAGGTGGTTGAGGACGCGTCTCTACTCAACCACGTAACCACGTAACCACCTAACCACTCGATCCCCCGATCCCGTGATCCCTTTCCCTTCTCCTCACCCAAACACCTCCTTCAACACCCCGTAACTTCTCACATTAGTCATCCCCTCCATATGAATGGCGTAAAAGCGTAATATATGCTCAAGTATGAGATGCCGGTCGTGATGGTTCATCTTCAGCCTGGAAAGATTGGGATAACCGGCATTCAACAGGTATTGCAGGAACCTTGTTTCGAAAGGTTTCAGGTATTCCGTATGATCCGGTATAACCGACTGGTAGTCCCCCTCTTTCATGTCGAAATAGGAAACTTCTTTACTAACACGCTGTGAAGGAAGAATCCCAAGATATCGCATCAGTTTTACGAGGAAGAAAATGTGAAAATTAGCCGTTCCGGTATCATTGAGATCGAAATAATCAATTGAATTAACCAGAAATTCAAAGAGTTCCGGATTCTTATTTTCTTCTTTTACCGTTTTGTATAATATCTCGGAAATAAACATTGCCTGGGTACTTTTATGAATGTCGTAGGGAAAACTATATGTTCTGCAAAGCGATATTTCTTTGGCGAGGGAAAGCTCACCGGAACTTTTGCTATAGGATTCAATATTCAAAAGGAATAAGGGCTGAAGAAGATTGGCTTTCATTTTTGATTTTGAATGGCGAATGCCTTTGAATATAAATGATTGCCTTCCTCTTGACTCAGTTAAAATATGAGCAATGATACTTGTCTCACCATATTTGATCTGGTGAAGTACTATCCCGCGGGTTTTATCAATCATATAAGTTTACTAATTTATTACGAGCACTTTTGTCACCACGGCCATTGTCCCTTCCTTGTCGGAACAAAATACCAGGTAAACACCTGTTTTCACCCGCTCACCCTTAAAATTATTACCATCCCAGATTGCCTGTCCTCCAAGGGATCTTGTTTCGTAAACTAATCTTCCGCTGACATCTGTAATTTTTACAATGGTTTCGGCAACCAGTCCGGTAATAACAATTTCACCCTGATAATCCTGTCGTACAGGATTAGGATAAACATAAACATCATTAAAATATTCTCCGGGACTCGTTGCATCACCTTTGTATGATATGATTCCCTTATCGGTTCCGAAAAAAACTACACCGGTCTTATCATCAATAGCAACATCAATAATGGTATTTGAAAGAAGGGGGCTGTTACTTGTATTAAAGCTTAACAGCTCTTCCATGCCATCGGAAGAAACTAAAAACACACCTGCATTGCGGGTTCCCAGCCATTTACGGTTTGCCCCATCCACTGCAATTGCTGTAACTGCTTCAGATCCAAGAAGAAGGTCTCCGGTTCCGGTACCATCATTCCTGGGCACAACGATCTGCTGGGCATAAAAGTTATTATCAGTAAATACCCTGCCCGGACTATAATACAATATTATACCTTTACTGCTTCCACGCCAGATAGTCCCATCCCTGTCTTCTGCCATTGCGAGTATATCATTGGTTATCATGGCATTGTTCTTATCTGTAACGTTTAATCTTTTATATTTGTCGTCTGAGAAATCATTAAAGGTCCCGTTATCATCCATTACAAACAACCCTTTTGTTCCTGAAAGTATCTGTACCCACTTATGTCCTTCACGTGTCACTATAATACTTCCTATTTTATGATTATTTATATATGAATTAACCGGAAATCCCACCCACTCTCCGTTACTTTTCATCACGGATACCGGCTGTGGAACTTCAGCATTGGTCATCCAGAGATTATTGTCCTTATCGAACGCCAACCCTCCTATTCTTATAAAGGGGGCGCCAGGTACGGCTGACTGCAGCGTGCTGTTTGATTCCCGATAACGGGTCAACAATTCCTCACCTCTAAACTCAAACAATCCTCCACCATAGCTGCCAACAAAATAATGATCACTATCCAGCGGATCTATAATAACTTTATAAAAATCAAATATCCCCGCAACTTTACTGTTATACCATCTGTCTCCATCAAAGCGGAATACTTCGGCAGGGCGGTATTGATTATTAAGATCCGTCTTGGTTCCCCCCGGCACAGTTATTATTTTCCCATCCCACACTCTGATACTTGTTACATTCGTACTTGCAGGACCTTCAGGCACCACCGTTTCCAAATTCCATTCATCAGGATTCCTTAGCATCCCTTTGCCGGCGTCAGCTATCCATAATACTCCTTCAGAATCAAAATCTGCATGCTGAGGATCTCCTATAAATATATTATCCTTAATCTTATTCTCATTAATGTCAAACGCATCCAGATGATATTGCTTTAATAAAATTATGGTATCACCGCAGGTGATCATCTTCCTGCAAACAGGTTCATTAAACTTATTAAAAACCTGCCATGAATTATTGTCATATACATAGATAATATCATTACTTCCTCCTGTTCCCTTTCTGAGCGCAAATATTTTGCTTTCCTTTGTAACAATGGAAGTGAATGTTCCCGTGTAATCCGGTATGCCCGTAATCCTTTCCCAGTAATTATAATCCTTAAGATTCTGAGCTCCAAGGTCAGCTTTATAAATGCCCCCGTCGGTTGCAGCATAAATATGATTTCCTGCAAAGGCAACCTCATTTACTTTCAGCTGGGTACCTTCCGGACCTATTTTGTCGTAAGTGTCTTTAAATTCCCCGGCTTCTAAGTCCAGTACTATTATTCCAAACCCGGTAGCCAGGTATGCCAGCTCCCCTTCGAATGTAATATTGTATATGGTTTTATCCCCAAGTATCTGGTAACGCTCTATATCATTATAATTTATGATCCTGTCCCCCTTAACCAGATCAATATTGGAAGAAGTATATGCTATCACAAGCGTTTTATTCTCAGGGGAAAATTTCAATACGGAGATTCTTGTATCGGAAAGACCATCTTCCCTTGAAAACTTATTCAGGGTATTATCCCGGGTATTATAATAAAATGCACCTCCTGATGTTGCACAAAAAATTTTATTTTCTGCAACTGCAACATATGTTGCCTGGTTATAAGATAAATGACTTCTCCATTTTCCGGTAGAAGATTGGGCAAAAAGTGAAAGAGGAAATAATAAGGGTATGATGATCCACCTGGAATAATGCATAAAATTAAATTTTCTTTATTACGTATGTAATGATTGATTTATTATACCCTGCCCATAAAATTGATCATCTTTTGCAGCGCATCCGCCCGGTGGCTAATTCTGTTCTTTTCAGCAGGATGCATCTCTGCAAAACTGACTGTATAACCCGATGGCCGGAAAATGGGATCATAACCAAAACCATGTGTGCCATACTTTTCTTTTAAAATCTCCCCGCCAACAATCCCCTCAAAAATATACTCCCTGTTTTTATATATCAACGCAATAACTGTCCGGAATCTGGCTTTTCTGTTGGGCTCATTTCCGAGTTTTTTCAGAACTTTTAAGATATTCCCTTCATTTACAGGGATATCTGTAAAAACAGGAGCCCCTGTCCGGGAATATCTGGCTGAGAAAACACCGGGTTCATTATTCAAGGCTTCTATCTCCAATCCGGTGTCATCAGCAAAACAATCCCTTTTCAATATTTTATTAATATACCGTGCTTTTTGCATTGCATTTTCCTCAAGTGTTTCAAAATCTTCAGGAATATCAGCAGTAATATTATAATCCGATAAGCTTTTAATTAAAAATCCATTGCCTGCAATTGCTCTTATTTCTTCCAGCTTATGGACATTATTTGTCGCAAAGACTAATTCAATCATTACCTTGTATTAATAAAACCGGTTCAAACGCAGATATTACCATTTTGCCCTTACTAATCTCAAATACTGCAATTGAAAGTTAATTCCCTGGAACAAAAATCACAGTATTATACTTAATAGAGCCGGTAAATCATTCTGAATTTGAACCGGTATTCTTTCTTTATTAACAACCAATATCTATATTACCCTCCTGTAGCCCTGAAGCCTGCGGCAAACCTGCCAGGTTTCGGGTTAATGCACATTACAGGTAACTTAAATGGATTGGCAATAATGTATTGTTCTTTGGCTGCAATCAGATAATCAAGGAAAGTAATGTCTCTTGTTGTAAGAACAAGGATCAAATCGGCATTCATTTTTTGAGCAAAATCAACCGTTTCCCTTTCAAAAGATTTCTTCCCTGAAGCACTGTGCAGTTCATAATCAATATCATTATTCTTGAAATAATTTTCAACAAAAAGAAGATTTGAGGCCACGCTCTTCTTAAAACCACTGTCAGATACCTTACTCTTAAATACCAGAAACCTTGAGCCAAAATGTTTTGAAAGATAACTGACCCAGGCTACCTTTTCCTTTGTTTCTCTCCTGAAATCAACAGGGAAAACAATATTTTCATACTTAGGTTTTTGAGGTTTATCCTGGACGACAACAAAAGGCACCTTTGAATGCACTATTACACGTAATGCCTTACTCCCTGTAAATTTCTGAAACCCCTTAATCCCATGTGTCCCCATAACAAGCATCTCAGCCTTGTAATCATGGGCGGCCTGACTGATGGAAGTAAATATATTACCTGTCATAACCAGAGGAGAAGTATTTATTCCATATTGTGCTTTCAACTCATCACACTTTTTTTGCATTCTCTGCTGTGCTTCCTGCAGATCTTTATCCTCAGCGATAATATGCAGTAAAATAATCTCACGGTTCAGTACATTGGTTATTACTAATGCATGCTCAAATGCATTTTCTGCTACCTGGGAAAAATCCCATGGAACAATGATTGGTCTTTGTAGGTTTTCCATAAATCCTCGATTTATAGATTAATGTGTTTAGTTATCGATTATTTATTTAATTTTGATTTGAGAAAAAATTCCTCTCAAATGAACTCCCAAGTTATGAATTTTATCAATGACTTGATCAAATTACGAACTATTTTTTTTATCTGCCTGATTTTATCCATAAAGGGAAACCCGGTTTTATCCAATGATTTCCTGTCTCATTTTCCGGTAAAAAGTTCACCTTTTGTCCTGCCACAACGCATTTCAGCTAATCATACAGCTGATCTGACTTTCATGTATAACGGATTAATGAATATTTCCACACCTGGTGCAGTTTTCATCGGCAATGGCATTTACTGGGAAATTATTAAAATCACAGGCACCCCTGCGCTTGTTCCATTCAAAGATAATGTTTATATTTTTACTTCTGATGACGCCGGGGTAATTTCCCGCGATGGCACAGGAACCTGGTATTATTCTTCATTCTCAAAGATATTTGAAAAATATGGAGTGAAGTTATCGAATGTTACTGATCTTAAAGTATTTGAGGATGAAGTGTATTTAATTAACAACTCAGAATTATTCCGGCTGAAAAATGATACAGTTATTTATGTAGATAATGATTTCAGCTCAGGAAAACTTTTTACTACCGGAAATGCCCTCATACTCTACAAATCTGCTGCAGGATTCAGAAAAGCCGGAATTCCCGGTTCTGATAGCAGCAATTTGTATTTCCCCTTTATTCCCGATTTTCTTTTTTATTTCCCTGACGGATATATTACCTGCTCTAAAACGGATAACCGCTTTATTAAACTGAACAAGGATCTGCTTATTACTGGCGAATGGAACCCTGGAATAAATAAAAATATAGTCTTCGCGGATCAGTCAGATCAGTTTTTATACTTTCTTACAACTACTAATGATTTATATATTTTCTCACTTACAGGGAAAAAAACACCTTCACTCTTTAAAATTATAGAACTGAAGGATATGCCTGTCACGGCAATAAGGGCATATCTCAATAAACTATGGTTAATCAGCAACGGACAACTGTCCAGCCTGGAAATTCCCTCCGTTTTCCTTGAAACATCATTTCAGGGATCTGATGGTATGATCCTTTCTGCAACTGTTAAAAATGACAATATATATCTTGGCACAAACACCGGCCTGTTTCTTGTTTCTCCGGAAACAGGATCAGCGGTAAAATTATTTAACGGGATTTGCAGAAAAATAATACATTCGTCAGGAAATACTTTTTTTCTAACGGGCAAAGGACTTTATATACTCGATAATAATGGTCCCCCCCGTGAATTTATTTCCGGCCCTGTCATGGATATTATTCTTGACACGGAATCGGAACAGATTATTGCAGGTCTGCCCGGTAAAATTATAACTGCTGAAATCAATAAAAATACGCCGGATATACGATCTGAATTCTTCCTTTCAGATATAACCCCCGGAAACCTGCATGCATATGAAGAATATATTTATTTTACGGGTACAGACTCCTTTGGACGAATAAAATTAACTGATCCGTTAAAAAATCCGGATTTCTTTCCCTGCCCGCAACATGAAAAAATCATTAAAGTGTTTACCTGCCTTGATAAGCTTCATTTACTTACCGAAAAAAATATTTACCTGTTAAATAATGACTTTTCTCTTACTAAGATCAGAACTTCAGCTTTCCCCGACAACTATACTTTCTTTGATGTGTCAGTTTTTCATGGAAACTCCTGTTGGTTAACCATCAGGGATGATGCAGGTAAGTTTTTGCTTTTTCATAATACAGGTTCGTATTCATTTTCCCAGGTTACTTATCCATTATTTAATTCTTTTTATCCATTTTCAGTAGCTTCGGATAGTTATAACAGATACATTATCTCGTCGGGAAAAAACAGCTTTCTTTTTACCCCTGTTAACGAATCCATTCCGGCATATCATATCCTGTTAACTAAAATAATTACAGGAAATACCATGATATATGACGGGATTGGTTATTCAGCCGGATTATCAGAAATACAGGGAAAATTAGATAATATTCCATATACTGATAACCTGATACAGCTCTACTTATCCTCAACAAGTTATACACAAAGTGATATTTTATACCGGTACACTCTTTCAGGAAAAAGAAATCTTGCTTCCGGCTGGGAATCATCCCCGTTAATCACCCTGAGAAATCTGAAAAAAGGAAAATATTCACTATTAATAGAATCTACAGACAGCTGGCAAAATGATTCTGAAAGTTATAACCTGACTTTTACTATCTTAACTCCACTATGGCAAAAATGGTGGGCTTTTTCTCTTTACTTCATTATCGCAGCCATTCTGGGTTTCATATTATATAAACAATTCAGGATAAAACAAACACAGAATATTGTTCTGGTAACAGACGCTCCTGTTTCTGAATTAATCACCAAAGAAACCCCTAAATCAGAACTGTTTAGTGAAGAAATAATGCCGGCTCCATCCGATAAATCAAAGTGGGAAAAATTTGAAACAGCTACCGTTCTTTTTTCCGACATACAGGGATTTACTAAAATTGCTGAACAAATGAACCCTGAAACACTGATCGATGAACTCGATACATTCTTCTTTCATTTTGATTCAGTATGTGAAAAATATGATATTGAAAAAATAAAGACCATAGGTGATGCTTATATGGCTGCCGGAGGAATCCCAAAACAAAACAGTACAAACCCGATTGAAGTTGTGCTTGCCGCATTGGAAATGCAGAACTATATGAAACAACTAAAACATACCAGGACCGACATATGGGACCTCAGGATCGGGATTCATTCCGGACCTGTTATTGGAGGTATCATCGGATATAAAAAGAGAAGCTATGATATCTGGGGAGATACGGTAAATACGGCGAGCCGTATGGAGTCTTCCGGTGAACCCGGTAAAGTTAATATATCCGGAATGACTCACAAACTCATTAAAGACTTCTTTATATGCGAATACAGGGGTAAACTGCCCGTAAAATATAAAGGTAATATCGATATGTATTTTGTTAAAGGTCTCCGGCCTGAATTATCCGTTAACCTGGAAATACTGCCAAACAGGATCTTTTCGCTTAAACTGCAACTCCTCCGTTTAAAAGATCTGGAAGAACACGTTTTCGAAAAACTACAAACAGAACTACCTGATAATTACTACTTTAATTCATTTGAGAATATCAGACAGATGTATGCACATGCAAGCTTGTTAAGCAAAGCCGAGAACCTGGACATCGAAGACGATATTATTATTAAAACTTCTGTGCTGCTGCTCTTCTCAGGCCTTACAATGAGCTACCGGAATTATGAAAACAAATCAGCTGAATATGCCAGACAAATCCTTCCTGAATATAAGTACACCGACAATCAAATCACTACTATCCATAATCTGATTTTATTTGCCAAACTTCAGCATGAACCGGAAAATCATTTTGAGAAAATTATGTTTGACCTGAAAACCGAGCACTTTGGCCGATCAGATTATATTAAATTGTATAAACTTCAATTCCTGGAGTATACTGAGAATATCCGGAATATTTCCGTCCAGGAATGGAAAAAACAACAGATCAGCCTCCTTGGAAAGCATGATTTTTATACTTTATCGGCAAGACGACTCAGAGAAATCTCTTCGGACCAACAGGTAAAGAATATTGAGTCAGATGACTGGCAATAATGGTATTTAGTGTCTGAAAGAAAACTCAATATTTTCACATGTGCTTGATAAGAAAACGTCAAGAGCAAGGCATGCGATGCCTGAAAGACAGG
>CAYVTV010000153.1:7977-10509 GCA_964454295.1 uncultured Bacteroidaceae bacterium | reverse complement strand
AGATTTTGAAGACTGGTTAACCCGTTTTAACCTGAGTATACTGCACAGAGGAGAAGCATTCGAAAATATATTGAAGATCCATAACCTGATAAAAAACTATCCCGATATTGCGCTGTTTATCCAGACAAATCCCTCGTATTGCTGTCCCTCGCTGGTAACCGAAGCTATGGCTGCCCGGATTGAAGAATTAACAGGAGTACCGGTATTAACCATTGAATATGACGGAACCTCATCACTCAGGAATGATGCGGTAATCCCTTATCTGAAACTCTCGGGGGAAAAAACAGGAATACGTCAGTAATTCCGGTATACTGTCATTCCATCAGAAAATAAACCCTTATATGAATCACCGGTATTTTAGTCCCCCCATAAAAGTTTTGATAAATCACTATTTTTTAGATACTTTTACATTAGCATAAATAACTCCTTTAAATGATTAAAGTATTATTTCTTTCCCTCTTTGTTTTATCAGGACAATTTTTGTCTGCCCAATCGGGTTTAACCGGTTTTGCCGATATCGGAGGAAATAACGTCTCAGACGGACTCTATATAAAAGCGGGCACCCTCGGGTCGTTTCAGTTTGCTGAAAATGCATTAGGTGCAGGTATACAGTGGGATTTACTCAGTAACAGTGAAAGAGTGATAACGGGATTGAACATCAGCGCCCAACGCAATCTCTCTGTTAAAGATTTCCGGTTTTCCCTGAAAGGCTTTTATACCTGGTCAGGATTTTCAAAGCTCCTGAGGGAAACAAACCTGGGAATTCTGGCCCAACACCGTTGGGATCACTTTGAAATGCAGCTGGGTAATAGTTTCAGAACATATGCATACACCCGAAAAGCCGTTGATCAATATGAGCCGGCAGAAAGTGCACCACTAAAGATCCATGAGAACTGGAACCTTATGTACCTGTTTGCATATTACCTGAAGCCTCCTGATAATCCCTGGAATTTAGGGATATCTGTTACAAGTTTTGATCATTTTATTATCAGCCAGGAAACAAATCCCGTAGTTAATCTCAAGGGATCCGTGGATATTAAACCTGAATTATTGTTCTTTTCGGAAGCATGGTATCAAACCTCAGGAGCACTTAACCTGAATGTCAATTATTTTGGATTTTTCTTCAGAACCGGAATTATATGGAAAATAGAATAACATTCTTAGCAACACTTCTTATGGCAGGGATGCTGCTTACTTCGTGTCTGAAAGACGCGGATATTACCGGTATGTTCATCTCCGGTGAGCCGGTTAACCAGCGCTTTGAGCAGTCAATGGAATGGAATAAAAATTATCCTCCCCGTGAAATATTGCTCCTCCATGATAATTACACTATTTTATTTATGAGTGACAGTCATGTAGGAGGAACGCATAATTATATACGATTTCTGGACAGTGCACTCGTAAAAGGAGTTGCGGCTGTTGTGATGGCCGGGGATCTGACAACCGGACATAAGGATGATTTCATGTTATTCAAACAGTATCTGCCCAGCCATGAACTTTTACCCTCTTTCCCCATCACCGGTAATCATGACCTGTATTTCGGGGGATGGAAACATTTTAATGCTATATTTGGAACTTCAACGTATTACTTTGTGGTAAATACAGTGGAAGCAGCTGATCTTTTCATTTGTCTTGATACCGGCGGAGGCACCCTCGGAAGTAAACAACTGGACTGGTTCAGGAATGTCCTGCAGAATATCCGGCCCGGTTACCGCAGGTGCGTGGTTGTCACACACAACAATCTGTTTCGCTTCCGGCGTACTACCAGCACAAATCCTCTGACCGAAGAACTTCATGTATTGCTTGACCTTTTCCTTAGACACCGGGTTGATATGGTTATTACCGGTCACGATCATAAACGGGATAAACAGGTATTTGGAAACACCACCCATATTATTATGGATGCACTTAAGGATGAGGAAGAAAATGCAGGCTATTTTCAGCTAAACATTATGAATGGGATGCTGCAATATTCATTCATTAATTTTTAACGGCATAAATCATAAAATAAATTACAGATTACTATTTTACGATATTTTTTACTTTGTGTACCTTTGTGACGACCTTAGTGTCCTAAGTGGTTAAACCAGGAACGTAATTAACCACAAAGGATACTAAGTACACACTAAGGTACACGATATTTTGTTTTACTTTAATACATTAAATTATGGCAAAGAACATTAACAACAACGGCGCATCAGGTGCAGTTTACGGACTTGGCTTTATCGGCGCAGCAATTTATTTTATATCAGCAGCCACCAGCTTCTGGATGGGCGTACTGGGATTTCTGAAGGCTATTGTATGGCCGGCATTTCTTGTTTATGAAGCATTAAAGGCTATCTCGGCATGATGAACAACCTCTGTGAATCTCTGTGTGCCTCTGTGTAATAATATAATACGATTGTTACACAGAGGGTCACAGAGTAACACAGAGAAGCACAGAGGGTTACAGAGAAACACAGAGAAGCACAGAGGGTCACAGAGGGTCACAGAGAAACACAGAGAAGCACAGAGGGTCACAGAGAAACACAG
>CAYVTV010000153.1:0-7877 GCA_964454295.1 uncultured Bacteroidaceae bacterium | reverse complement strand
CACAGAGGGTCACAGAGAAACACAGAGAAGCACAGAGGGTCACAGAGAAACACAGAGAAGCACAGAGAAACACAGAGGGTCACAGAGAAGCACAGAGAAACACAAAGAAGCACAGAGAAGCACAGAGAAGCACAGAGAAAGAAATTAAAGGGATGCTGGCACATTTACCTTGAATCATAAAAATCGTCTGAAATGAAAAAAGCAGCTTTTTCAATCATCATATCTATTTTAAGCATATTCTTTCTACCCGCACAGGATCAGCCAAGGACGCCTGAGATAATGAGCAACGGCACACTGGAAGAACAACTTGAATACATACATCAGCGAACCAATATCTATAATAACTATCGTGCCATTCGAGAGGACATCTTCCTCAGCCTGAAAAAGAATACCCTGGATTCACTAAAATCATCTAAAGATAAAATAAAAGAGCTGGAGAAACATATCATTGGCCTGCAAAAAGAAATAGGATCAAATGAAGAACTTTTGCAAAAGACACGTGAAGAACTTGATCATGCTGTTAAAAACCGCAACAACATACCTATACTGGGTATTCCAATGAATAAAGTCCTCTATAACACCATTATGTGGTCGCTGTTAACCGGATTAATTGTTCTGCTGGTTTTCCTGGGATTGTTATACCTGAGAAATAAAAAGCTGAAAGACGGGTTGGGTAATGAGATAGAGGAAGTGCAGGAACAATTTGAAGCCTACCGGAAATCCTCAAGGGAAAAAATGGAAAAGATGGTGGTTGATCATTTTAATGAGATCAGGAAAATTAAGGGGGAGAGATAAGTGTATAAGTAAAGAACCCACAACCCGTAGGTGTATTAAATAATACAACCCTCTGAAAGGTTGCAAAATACAATTAATATTAGATACTCATAAAGAAGCTGTCTGAAAAGTTATAATCATCCCTGAATCCCGCAAACGTTTGCTTTCCATCATTGCATTATCCTGACAGGGAAACCCTGTTTATAGTTTACTTCAGTCGTGCGGTTTCGAAGCTGGCAGGCCAGATTATTTCATGGTTGTGTACTGCCGTTCACGGGAATTTCAGGGGGAAAAAGAAACGCGGAGGCGCAAAGGCGCATTTATAGATAGTATATCATAATGTCCGACTATATAATATACTCTGATAGTATAAAATATGTAATGGGCTAATTTCGTATTCCTTCGCGCCTTTGCGCCTTTGCGTTTCTTTTTTCTCTTATATTTGCATTGACTTTTTATTTTTGAATATATTTTATTGCCATTTTAATAAATAAAAAACAGATAAACTAAAATGGGAAAAACCAGATACACCAGATCCGAAGAACTTGCGAACGCCATATCCCACCTGGCAGGTGCCGCCCTGGCCACTGCAGGTCTTGTTCTGATGATAGTGTTTTCAGCAATACGGGGCGATGCCTGGCATATCGTAAGCACCTCGGTTTTCGGAGCCACAATGATTATCCTGTATCTTTCATCCGGACTCATGCATGCACTGAAAGAGGGTAAAACCAAACTCCTGTTCCTGACCATTGACCGGATAGCAATATTTTTACTGATCGCCGGCACATACACTCCGTTAACACTGGTTGTCCTGCGCGGTCCGTTGGGATGGACACTTTTCGGACTCGAATGGGCACTCGCTGTTACAGGGATCATTCTTACATTCACCAGGCTGGCAAAACCCGACAGAAGGGTTAACTACCTGTTCGTTGCATTGTACGTTATCATGGGATGGCTTCTGGTCATTGCCATAGTACCCATAACCAGATCATTATCACTGATGGGAATTTTGTGGATACTTACAGGTGGGATATGCTACTCGGCAGGGATTTTTTTCTATGCCAAAGGGAAATTCCGGTACCACCACCTGGTATGGCATCTTATGGTCATTGCAGGCAGTATAGCACATTTTTTTGGAATATTTTTTCATATTATACCGGGAAGGTAAAGGGGATGTTTTTTAACCACAATGGACACGAAGGACACCACAAAGGACTCAGCGCCTCCGCAGAGTAGCTTCATCGCTCGCGGAAAGTACACACGAAGGGCACAAAATATATATTTCTGATTTGCAATACTTTGTGTAATCCTTTGTGTACTTTGTGGTTAAACACGTCATTGGATTAACCACAAAGGACACGAAGGATAGCACAAAGGGGCACAAAGGAAGTATTAAAATTCATTAAAACTTCATTTTTAATTTTTACTTTTATTTTTTGGTTCAATCTGACTATTCAACCAAATCAGGAAAATACGTAACTAAAAAAACAAAGTATGCAACCACGTCCTTTACTTTTTGTTTTGTGTGTTTTACTGTTAAACTCATTCATGCTGAATGCACAAATAATCTTCGAAAGGAATTATACCAATTCCGTGTATTACACCAAACTCACCGACACAGAGGAGAAACTCTTCCTCATGGATGTACCTTTCAGCGAATGCCGGATATATAACCTCGATCATTCACTCTACAAAACCGTTAAGGTTAAACTGGATCCCAATCATTATCTTTATGATATCAGCTATGTCACAAGATACCTGTTTAACAGTGATGATTCCGTTGAATTCCTTTATATGGCTTATCAGTATTTTGCCGATGGCGATTATTACCAGTATATGGTTGGAGTAGTTAATGAAAACGGCACGAATCTTCTTAAAGTTCCGGAGGGAACCTATTATGAAATCATTGAGGTAGCAGGAAAAAAGAAACTCCTGACATGGCTGTATGATAATTCCACCTGGCCTTATTTCAGGGGGACAAATATTTATATGATTGAATCCGGAAACACAAAAAATATATCCCTGAAATCAGCTGTCCCTTATGATCCTGCCTATCCAAATCCCACAGCTGATCAGATTGTTATCCCCTATGATCTGCAGGGGAAAGCAAATAAAGCTTTCATACAAATAATTTCCTCCAACGGGAAAGTTATTGGCAATTACACAGTGGATAATACATTCCGGGAGTTATTACTGGATGTGTCAGAATTTAGTCCCGGTATATATCAATACACCATTACCACAGAAAACAGTGAATTGCTGCACTCGCAAAGCTTCAGTGTGGTCAGGTAGGGGGTTATTGGGGATTGGGTTATTGGGTTATTGGGGATTGGGTTATTGGGTTATTGAGTTATTGGGTTATTGGGTTATTGGGTTATTGTGTTATTGGGTTATTGCAATTATCCAGTGGTCCCTTGATCCCGTGATCCCGTGATAGCGTGATCCCTTTATACTATCCCTTTCCCGTCACTTGTCACCTGTCACTTTGTCACTCTCTTTTACGTCATATCAAAAGCCGACAAATACGCAGGCTTATGGAAATACTCCATCTTCTCACTGTCACTGAAAGAAACGAATCGTATATGGATCTCTCCATCGCCTGTTTTTACAAAACGGCTCAATATTCCTTTCCTGCCGGCTTTCTCAAGGTCTTTTAATGTCTTTGATCCGGTGTCCAGCCAGGTTATGGCAAAATGGAGTTTATTATCTGACAGAACGGTTTCAATAATATCAGCAATATAGTGTTCTTTCCCTTCTTTATACCATATCCCCTCAACGCCCAGGAAATTAAAGTTATCGGGATTAAGATACTTTCTCATTCCCGGTATCCGGGGAAGAATCTTAGTTACCAACTTCCCGCTGATTCCTCCCATTTCAACTATCTGCCATATTTCGGGGTTTGCCTGCAGGCCTGCTACCATGTCATCATTTTCGTATGCCAGATAATAATTATCATCAAAAAAGATGAACCGGTCATGAAACATGGTATATCCGGCATAAAATTCCTTTAATTTGCTTTTAACAACAGGTTTTTCAGGTTCGGAAATTCGTTGGACGAAACTGAATTTTTTCGGGTGCAGCCGGGTATAAATAACTGTTCGTAAAGTCCTTGCACGTTCGAATCCCATCTGCCGGCTGAATTCAATGGAACGGGGATTACTGCCGTCTATATAGGAATAAATGATCGACCTTGAAGTTGTCTTTTTTTGAGAACCCTGCAACATATCAGGATTCTCAAAATAAGGTAAGGCTACCGCTTTCAGGATGCCTGTTCCCCTGTCTTCCCCCTGCTTATCTTTTTGTGGTTTTTTCCCGGCCGACCTGAGCGGTGCATGAATGGCAAAATAGCGTATATACCATGATTTTTCTGGTGAAGATGCATTCAATGTTTTCCTCAGGCAGAATCCAACAGAGCCCAGCATACGCGTTGCTTTATAAAGCACCATGAACCAAGCTTCCCCGATATGTTTTAATTTCAGATCCTGATCCGTATGACGATATCTCAACCCTCCGGGTGTTCCCAGGATTGTCTTTTTCAGATGACTGATAAGACCCTCGTCAGGTTGGGTTTTAATGACAACATGAAGATCGTGGTAGTTGCTTATGGACTTTTCTTTCATTAAATAAATATTGAAACATTCCTCTTTGTGTTCCTTTGTGAAACCCTTTGTGTCCTTCGTGGTTCAATACGTCAGGGAATCAACCACGAAGGACACAAAGGGTTTCACAAAGGCGCACGAAGGGTTAAACGGTTCCTTTACTCCCAGTGGATCCTTGCCACAAATACACTTCCGTCGCTGCCGTACTTCTCCACGCCGGCGGGTTGCATCCATTCCGATACGGTGACCCAGGTTTCTGACTCGTTAATATCCGTCACCCCGAAATTTCCCAGTCGTGCACCCCGTTCAGGAACGAGGATAGCCTCCGTTTCGCGCATCACACATAACTTTTCAGTGTCCACCTGTGCCATGAACAACGGTGCTCTGTGCCTGAAAACGTGATCATTATCTGCCCCCCTGCGGGTATAAACAAGAAATAATCCGTCGCGGTGAGTTAC
The DNA here is from genome assembly GCA_964454295.1 of uncultured Bacteroidaceae bacterium. Taxonomy (GTDB): domain Bacteria; phylum Bacteroidota; class Bacteroidia; order Bacteroidales; genus CAYVTV01. The sequence continues at coordinate 3,046 of CAYVTV010000153.1, read as the reverse complement.
CCAGTGCTGTTGGGTATTGTAACTTCCAAGTTCAGCACCGTCATCAAACGTCCAGGGTAATATGGGTGAGAAGTTCAGTCCGTCGTCACTGCGGGAGACAAATCCCTTTTCATCATTCCGTATAGTCATGAAATATTCTCCTCTGAAAAATGCGAGAGAAGGTTCACCCAGCCCTCTGGTTTCATTATCAATGAATAGTTCATTTCCCTGTTCCATGAAAGTAAGTGTTTTGCCGTCGGTTGAACATTTTAACACAGTTACCACCGAATTATGCCGGTAGGGTAGCCTTAAAGAAACCGGTAGTAATATAGTTCCGTCGGATTTATCGTAACGCTGTGCACAGCCGGCACCTGAGTTATAGAACTTTTCAGGATCAGGCATTTGCAGTTTTTTCCATTCCGCCCAGGAGTTATTTGCAGGGTTGTAAAATGAATATGAAGTATTGCGGGGACGGGGATTTCTGACCTTCCAGTCGGTTGTGTAAGCTACCGTATGACCTGTTCCCAGTAAGGTTCCTGCAGCCTTATGCCAGCCGGGCCAGAAATCGCTGACTGCAACCGGGCGTTCTTCCCCATCAATGAGTTCATAACGCGGAGCCAGGCTCCTGATCTCCTCAGGCTTTGTCCATGTTTTACCCAGATCATCAGTATAAAGTCCGTACATCCCCCTGAAAACATCACTCCCGGAAAGATCCAGGGAATTCATGGTCATCACCACACGCGGCAACCCGTTAACTCCCGCACCAGGAACAATGCCTGCCCGCGGGTGTGACCAGCATGAGTTTCCATCGAAAAAGCGTGTAGGGCTATCCAGTGAAAGACTGTATTTTACGCCGTAAACTCTGCGATCAAAAACGCATGCAGGCAAAGGTATACTCACAAAAGAAATCCCAGCGATCAGCGAGTTTCTCAGAAACTTCCTTCTTCCCCTGTCGTAATTAAGGGGAACCGAATGATATTCAGGGTAGTTCATCAAAAGAATAGTATTTAATATTTTTTGAATATGCGTATTTTAACACCTCTTCGAGTGCTTCAGTGGTAATAAAATTTTTTGGTCCCTCTTCCCACGGATCCCTAATGTCATGGGCATATAAAACAAGAAGTTCCTCTTCACTGCTGAGTCTTTCCATGGCGGCTTTAAACTGTACAATCAGATTTTCCGTCACGGATTTGGGATGAAAGCTCAACCCATCCAGCCTCCTTCCTCCTGATATTTCACTGGTTTTTACAAATACATTACTCGTTTTGATAATTTCCCCCTGAACCCCGGTACCGCTGCGAAGATACCTGAAATGTTTCAGCAATGCCTCATCGGTATCGTCATTATGATTACTGTTAGGGTATGCAAAGCAGGAAGGATAAAAACCTTTGTCTATCATAACTTTTATTGCCGGGAGTATCTCCTCTGAGATATATTGTTCAACAGAATGATGTTCAGTGTATTCAGCTGCCCTGATATGCCTCAGCCCGTGGCAGCCGATGGTATGACCGGCATCTTTCAGTTTATGCAAAGCTACGATCTGTTCATCATTGAGTTCATCAAAACGGTCGATGAAGAAGGTCACATGTGCGTTATATTTTGCAAAGAGCGGGATATGATTCTCCCAGCTCAGCATATTCCTGTCATCGAAAGTCAGCAGAATTCCGGGTTGTAATTTTGTACTGCCGGGGTCACAGGCGCTGAAAGTTATAAGTTGTGTAATAATGAGAAGAATATTTCTGTAATGATGGTGCATATTATATAGTAAATAAGTTAAGCATTTCATCATAGCCCGGACTGAAAGCCCGGATTAATTCAGTCCAACGGCAGCGCCTTGGGGTTAGAATCACGCAGTCATCATGGGGCTGTCTCATAAATGTTTTTAACCACGAAGGACTCAAAGTACGCACAAAGGACGCGAAGTATATATCGCTGGTTTCCAACACTTTGTGTCCTTTGTGTTATCCTTTGTGCCCTTTGTGGTTGAACATATCAGGACTTATGAGACAGCCCCATATCTATTTCTTCACCGGCTTCTCCCATGATTTCCTCATATTGTATGGCAATCTCCACACATTACCCTCCATGTCGCCGAAATATAGATTTGATATACTGAATTGGTGTGGATCACCATCGGCCCAGAAGAAAACAAAAGGAGGCCTTCCATTTATGACCCTCCTGACATAACCATGATTAAGGTCACTGTTACAGGTGATCTGCCGTATTCTGTTCCATGTCTTTCCCCTGTCATCGGATGCAAAAACAGCGATTTCTCCTCCTGCTCCCCATAATTGGGGACCGGTCAGCATTGGGGCAACTATCCGCCACTTATCATCCTTGATAATTATGCTTCCCATGTCGTAATTATGATCGGATTCACCCGCTATGGACGTTTCCCATGAAGAACCGTTCCATGCGGTTACTCTCCACTGATAGGGTGAATTGTCAGGCCCGGGTTCATGCCCTTTACTGGTTACATATAAACAGACCGGATATCCCTGTGAATCAAAATTTATATCACAAATGTACACGTTAAGTCCTTCAGCCTGGTAATTTTTTACCCGTGCGGGATTTTCCACTTCTTCAAGGGGTACAGGTATGATAGTTCCGTCAGCCGTAGTCCATATAGTCCCCATATCCCGGGTCTGAAGATAATAAAGGTCCGTTCTTTTGTCCACAACGCCGTTGGGATGCCTGTTAAAAAATGTACCAACAATGTTCCCATAGCTTTGACTTACCTGGTAATGTCCCCCTTTTGAATCCCCTTTTTCCCGTATACCGGCAAGCTTCCTGTCCTCTGTCCACATCAGCCCGTCTTTACTGGTTTCAAAATACAACTCCCTCACCCCGGTGTATTTGGTAAATAGATGTAACATACCGTTTTCAATTTGCCAGGGCTGAGGGTATGTCATTTCTTCGGATGTTATTTCCTTAAAGGATTCGATGGAATAAGGTTTTATGCTGCGAAATTTAAACCCCATCCTTCTGGTGGATCTTCCACTGACAAATATCCATAAATATCCTTCCCTGTCGATAAGTAAGGATGGATTGTCATGAGGGTCGTTAA
>CAYVTV010000152.1:0-10576 GCA_964454295.1 uncultured Bacteroidaceae bacterium | reverse complement strand
ACCTGTCCGGCTTTTTCTGCCGGACAGCGTCGAAGAAGGCAGCAATAAAACCAATTGCATTCCATCCCCTTCGATTACTCAATTACTCAATTAAGACGCACGGCCGTGCGTCTCTACTTAACCACGTAACCACTCAACCACGTAACCACGTAACCACGTAACCACGTAACAACTCAACCACTTATCCATTCACCCGTCCCTCGTCCCTCGTCCCTTGTCCCTTGTTCCTTCTTCTACACTCCCCCGAACGCGCTATACCCGCCATCTACCGGTATCACCACCCCTGTAACGAAACCGGAAAGATCTGAAATAAGATATAATACGGCTCCGGCGAGGTCTTCAGGCTCTCCGAATTTTCCTGTGGGAGTATTGGTAATAATTTTTTTACCTCTTTCAGAGAGCTCACCGGTTTTTTCATCAATCAACAGGAAGCGGTTTTGATTGGTGAGGAAAAACCCCGGGGCTATTGCGTTCACACGAACACCTGTCTTTGCAAAATGAACAGCAAGCCACTGTGTGAAATTATTAACAGCAGCTTTTGCCGCTGAATAAGCCGGTATTTTCGTTAGCGGTTTATATGAATTCATTGATGAAATATTCAGGATGTTCCCTGATCCTCTCTTTACCATATTTTCGCCAAAAACCATGGATGGAAGCAGAGTCCCTGTGAAGTTAAGCGCAAATACCTTGTCAAAACCTTCTGTTTTCAGACCAAAGAAGCTATCTTCAGGACGGTTAATATTATCAGGTGTTATCTGTTCCGTTTTAGTGGTTGCATCCGGGGAATTGCCACCGGCTCCGTTAATCAGGATATCCACCGGTCCGAGTTCCTTCACTGCAAAATCGCGGGCTTTAATAATACTTTCCTTATCAAGAACATTGCATTGTATCCCGATGATTTTGGTTCCGTATTTTTTCCGGATGGACTCTGCCAGTTCGGTGGCGACATCTTCCCTTATGTCCAGGACAGCTGTTTTCACACCGGCAGAAGCCAGCGCCTCCACAATTGCATTCCCAATAATACCGGCACCCCCGGTTATTACACAAACTTTGTCCTTTAGATCTGAAAATGAATAGTTCATTTGTAAAATATTTATTGGTTAAACTTTAGGGAACCTCTAAAAACCTCCAATTTCTTGGTTATACAAAATTTGTAAAGTCCTCATCCCGACAAAAATTATCGGGACTCCGGCTTTACAAATTTTGCAAGCCCTGAACCTGGAGTTTTTAGAGGTGCCCTTTAATGATAGTTATCGGTATTCGTAATTTTCAATATTTTCTTTCATAATTATGTCAACCGGCATATACTGAACTGTTTCCGGGTTTTTCTTCAGGATAAGTACGTTAAATAATTGCATAATCCCCTTATATGCCTGTTCTTCAGGCTTTTGGCTGATCAGAAAATCAATAATTCCTTTTTTCATGAAATAAATATTTTCCGGTAAAAGGTCAAAACCGATCATTTTTACGTTTTTTATTCCCTGTTTCTCGATATATCCGGCAGCTTTAAAAACTTTGGAGTTGGTTACAAATATGCCTTTTACATTCAGCTGACGGAATGCTTCATCCAGCTTTTCATTAATAACTTTATCGGATGCCTGATTGGTGTCAATGGTATGCAGAGAGAATTGTATACCTTTCTTTCCGGAGAAGTATTCACGAAATCCCTTTTCTCTCTTTATGATATGGTTGTAACTATCTTTTCTGGAAGCCAGGTTGAGGATAAGCAGGTCGCCTTCTTCGCTTAACCCGTAACACAATAATTTTGCAGCGACCATGCCGCTTTGCCATGCATTCTGACCGATGTAGGAAATATCACCTGCATTTTCCATGTGTGAATTAAACAGGGTGACAGGAATATTTTTGAGGGTACATTCATTAATAAATTTTATGGAATCTTCTTCAAACACCGGAGCAAAAAGCACGGCATCCGGTTTATCGGAGAGAAGGCTGAAAGCTTTTGCGGCAAAAGATTCCTTTTCAAACTGGTTAAACAGATAAAACCTGATCTCGATCCCGAAAGGACTGATTTCATGAAGGGCTTTTTCAATGCCTTTCATGGGAGCCGACCAGAAATCATTTCCGTTAACGGACACGGGCATAATTACAGAAAAAATCCATGAACGTTTAGAAGCAAGTGTTTGTGCAAGAATATCAGGCTGATAGTTGAATTCTGCCAGTATACTTTTTACTCTGTGACGGGTTTTTTCAGATACCTCACCCCGGTTATGTATCACCCTGTCAACCGTACCGGTCGATACCTGCGCAAGCCTTGCAATATCTTTAATCTTGATTCTCAAATATGTCAGAATATCAGTCAGTTAATAATTGCCCTCAAAATAATTCTTTCCGTAGCACAAAATTATATAAAAAAAATTTGATATTCTAATTTTTATCAGTAATTTCGTGTTCGTACACGGAATTTTTTATATACCATAAATTTATAGTAATGTACATAGGTAAATATTCATTTGGTTTAGGTGACAGGTTTGGCCAGCAGGGTAAGGCACAGTTAAAGGCAGTTTTGAAAGCGGCAGAATATGGGGTTGATATTACTCCGGTCTGGAATAAGTCGAACAGGGAGCATTCCATCATTCATTCAGAACCTTCTGATACCCGTATGGAAGCTGATATGGCGGTTAAGGAATGCGGATGGAAGAATCCGTATTTTGTAGATGCTGATCATATTAACCTGGGTAATGTTGAACGGTTTATTGATCCCTCTGATTTTTTCACCATTGATGTGGCAGACTACATCGGGAAGGAGACCGGTAAGCAATCCCTTGACCTGTTTGTGGAAAAGAACAGTAAGTACATAGGTAGTTTAAAGATTCCCGGAATAAATGAGGAGATAAATATAAGCAGGGAAGATCTGTACAGGATAGGTTCCAGGTTCCTATTTGCAGTTGAAAAGGCTGCGGAGATATATAAAATTATTGAAAATCAAAAAGGGGAAAATAATTTTGTTACTGAGGTTTCCATGGATGAAGTTGACAATCCGCAAACCCCGGTCGAAATGTTTTTTATTTTGTCAGCCATCTCTATGCATAATATTCCTGCACAAACCATAGCCCCGAAATTTACAGGCAGATTTAATAAGGGGGTTGATTATAAAGGGGATATAGAGCAGTTTCGTAAAGAATTTGAAGAGGACATACTGGTAATTGATAATGCGGTAAATGAGTTTGGCTTGCCGCACAACCTGAAGCTAAGTGTTCATTCCGGAAGCGATAAATTTTCCATTTACCCTGTCATGGCAGAGTTGATAAACAAATACGATAAGGGCATTCATGTAAAGACTGCCGGTACAACCTGGCTGGAAGAGGTAATCGGGCTTGCCGAATCGGGAGGGGAAGCTCTGGCATTGGCAAAATCGATCTACCGGAAAGCTTTTGAGAAGAAAGATGAACTATGTAAACCTTATGCGACGGTTATTGATATTGAATACACCAAATTACCTGCTCCGGAAGTGGTTGATGGCTGGGATGGGTCCAGGTTTGCATCCGCTCTGAGGCATATTCCTGACAATCCTCATTATGACCCGAACCTCAGGCAGCTGATCCATGTAGGGTATAAGGTAGCAGCTGAATATGGCAATGTATATCTGAATCTTCTCAGACAAAATGAGGAGATAGTGAGCAAACAGGTTTTTGAGAATATCTACAACAGGCATATATGCAGATTGTTTGATATAAGTTAAGGTTAATTATTGATTCTTCTTTGTGTACCTTTGTGAATACCTTTGTGTCCTTCGTGGTTTATTCTCATACGTTTTTAACCACAATGGACACGAAGTACACACGAAGGTACACAAAGGCATTGATTCAGATATATCGATAATAAAAAAAATTCAGTTTATGAAAGCATTCATGGATGAAAATTTTTTACTGCAAGGTAAAACGGCTGAAATCCTGTATCATGAATATGCAAAGGATTTACCTGTTATAGATTACCATTGCCACCTTCCCCCTGATGAAATAGCAGAGGATAAGCAATTTGAGAGCCTAACCAAAATATGGCTGGATGGGGATCATTACAAGTGGAGGGCTATGCGTGCAAACGGTGTAGATGAAAGATATTGTACCGGATCTGCTCCTGACAGGGAAAAATTTCTAAAGTGGGCAGAAACAGTGCCATTCACTATCCGGAATCCGCTGTTTCATTGGACCCACTTGGAATTACGAAGATATTTCGGGATTAACAGCATTCTGAATTCTCTTTCCGCTGATGAGGTATACTCAAAAGCCAACAGTCTCCTGAAAACAGATGATTACAGGGTCAGAAACCTGATGAGAATGATGAAGGTAGAGGTGGTTTGTACAACTGATGATCCTGCTGACACTCTCGAACATCATAAGAAGATAAAAGATGAGGGGTTTGAAATAAAAGTCTTTCCAACCTGGCGGCCTGACAAAGCTATGGCGGTTGAGAATACATCTGGTTACAACACATACATTGACAAACTTTCGCAGGCTTCCGGCCTTGAAATAATTATTTATAGCGATCTGCTTGATGCCTTAAAAGTAAGACAGGATCATTTTGAATCCATGGGATGCAGGGTTTCTGATCACGGGCTCGAAACTATTTATGCCGAAGATTTTACGGAGAAAGAAATTGCTGAAATATTTAAAAAGGTACGGGGAGGCAAATCCCTGAACCGTTCAGAGATACTGAAATTCAAGTCAGCTCTTCTTATACGGTTTGCCGAAATGGATCATGAAAAGGGATGGATACAGCAGTTTCATTTGGGAGCTTTACGGAACAACAACACCCGGATGTTTACCAGGTTGGGTCCGGATAAAGGTTTTGATTCCATTGGCGATTTTGAAGTGGCCAGACCTATGTCAAAATTCCTGGATGCTCTTGAACAAAAGGGAAAACTCACCAAAACGATCATTTATAACCTGAATCCCAGGGACAATGAACTAATAGCCACAATGACGGGTAATTTTAATGACGGGTATATTCCGGGTAAGATGCAGTTTGGTTCGGGATGGTGGTTTCTTGACCAGAAAGACGGTATGGAAATGCAGATCAATGCCTTGTCGAACCTTGGCCTGTTAAGCAGGTTTGTGGGGATGCTCACCGACTCCAGGAGTTTCCTTTCATATCCCCGGCATGAATATTTCAGGAGGATATTATGTAATATCATAGGTAATGATGTTGAAAATGGTGAAGTGCCGGATGATAAGGAATGGCTTGGGAAAATAGTTCAGGGGATATGTTATTATAATGCGAAGGAATATTTCAACTTCTAGCTGACTGTCTTTACAATATCTAACCACAAAGGACACAAAGGATAACACAAAGGATAACACAAAGGACAAAGGATATTTTATTAATAAACAGCGGTTTCCTTTGTTCTTTTCCGGAGCTTCCTTTTGCCGGCAGCCGTTCCCCGGCTTAACATATTCCTGTAAACAAGTTCTGCAATATCCATTACCGGTATTTCACGGGATAATTTCGCGAAAGTTTTTTTACACAGGGGACATGAGGTAGCCAGGTACTGGGGATTATTGACAAGGATCTGCCCTAATGCTTCCCTGGTTATTGCATCTCTTTCCTGCATGGACAGTTCAGTGTCGGCCAGACTGCCTCCGCAGCACAATGAATCAGTACCGTGAGGATAGGAGGTTCTTACAATACCAATCCTGTTAAGCAGTTCCACAGGTTCCTTATAAACTGAAAGGCCTCTTCCCAATTCGCACGGGTCGTGATAGGCCAGAGTGACAAGTTGTTTTGAAATCTTTATCTTCTCTTCATACCATAATCCCAAAATGAACTGTGAATGATGGAGCACTCTTATATGTTTCAGGTTATAGTCTTCCCTGAATGTTTTAAGGCAAATAGGACAGGAGGTTACCAGGGTTTCCGCCCCGGAATTTAAAATTTCCTCCCTGTTAAAGTTGATGAGTTTCTCCGCGTCTTTATTCCTTCCTGCCAGTTTCAGCGGCCTTCCGCAGCATGCCCCGCCGTCTTTATCCATGAAATGATAATTTATTCCTGCCATATTGAATATTCCCTGCACAGATTCAATAATTCCGGGGGAAAGGTGAGTCATACACCCTGCAAAAAACAGCACATCTGCGTTAACCGGATTTTTTGCTGAAAGATAAGGATAGTTGCTCCTCCCATCGTTTGCTGATCTGCTTCTGGCTATCAACCTGAGGTTGTTGTCCTCCGCACCACCCGGGCAGTGGTCGGGGGTCGGTCCGCACATCATGCAATTTTCAACCTGATGAGGATCCGGTGTATTTTCCCTCAGCCCTCTGATAAAATATACCGCTCTCGAATCACTTTCCGGCATCTGGCATTTATCAATACACACACCGCAACGCGAGCAGGATTTTATTTCCATATCGCTGAAGGAATTGTAATTATTACAGGTTTTAAGTCCGTAATTTCTGAAGAAGATGAGGATCATTTCCACAGGTATATGCATATATCTGCTATGCGGAAGGCTGAAGAAGAATATTCCCAGTGAAATGGAATAGGCCCACCATAGAGGCATTTCAATGGTTTCCAGGGGGAGGAATGTATGCAGGGCATTACCGAAGCTGCCTGTCATAAATCCGCCATTGTGGCAGAGTCCTGAGGTAGCACTTTCAGCCAGTAATCTGAGAGGGAAAATACACCAGAGAGAAATGAGAGCGATATTATCTTTGAGTTTCAGCCGGGTAGTCTTTGTCATCCCTAAGCCTGAGGAACGGAACCTCTTATAAAAGGCCAGTATCACTCCGCTGAGAATAAACAGAAGGAGAAAATCCATTGCAAATTCAAAGAATCCTTTCATCGGGTAATTGCCTGCAGCACTTTCCAGTTTGTTAAAGAATATGGAATAGTAAGGTGGATGGAACGCTGCGGGTTTATAGAATAATGACTGAAAATGGCCGGTAACAATAAGAAGAAACCATCCGAATGCCAGGCTCATATGCATGTACCCCAGGAGGGGGTTAATCCTGAAAATTTTTCTGTGCAACAGGCTTTCCGTAAATATTTCCTTAACCGCTGAGAGGGTTTTTACAGAAAAGAATCCTCTTATACTCATCTGTTTGTCTTCAGGTGACATTCGGATTATCCACTTAATAAAGAGGACCAGCAGGTAGAGCATGATAAACATCAGGCCTGCCCTGAACGGGAGAGTAAACAGTTCATTATGCATATTGCATGGTATTAGATAGTTCCTTATGAAGCAGGGAAATTATTTTTCTTGTATTGATGCCCCTCGGACAAATCAGCCTGCACTTCCCGCAAAACATACATTTGCTCAGTTCATTCATCAGGTTGGTGTTTTGTCCTCGCCGGACATTCTGACATAACACCCTGAAGTTAAAATCGGTAAAAGAAGCGGCAGTACAGCTTGCAGTGCAGGAGCCGCAACTTATGCAATTAAGAAATCCTGGTTCAGCAGCCATTATCTTCTGTAAAAGACTGTAATCCCCTTTATCCAGGTTCACCTGGTTATCAGCATGGATTGAGAATCCGAATTTGTCTTTTACCATCATTCGTTATTTTTTAGAAATGATGAAATTTCGAGTGCAACCGCCCGCGCTTCTGTAATGGATTCGGCAATGGACTTAGGCCCTGTGCATGCACCTGCGAGGAATACCCCCTGGCGTGAGGTGTGATTTCTCTTCAGATGTTCATCAACAGGTTTAAAAAATCTGTCTTTCCCTGTTTCCAGGCTCAATAGTTCTTTTAACTGTAATGCCCCTGCTGCCGGAACGAAACCTGTGAGCAGGATAACCAGGTCAAGGGATATCTTCATGGGTTTTCCCGCGAGCGTATCTTCGAATTTGACCATTATTTTGTTATCGTGAGTTTCGGAAGCTTCGGAAACCCTTCCCCGGATAAATTGCACTCCCCATTTTTCCTGGGCTTCCTTGTACAGATCTTCAAAGTACCTTCCGAACATCCGCAGATCCATATAAAAACAATACACTTCATAACCGGGAAAATATTCTCTCAGTTTCATGGCCTGTTTTACTCCGGTAACGCAACAAACTTTGGAACAATATTCATTGCCGGCTTTTTCATCGCGCGACCCTACGCAGTGCAGAATGCCTATTTTCCCCCGGCCATCTTTCCTGAGTAATTTATGTCCGTTCTTTCCTGAGAAATACTCTTCCAGATCTGCTGCTGTTATCACCTTTTCGTAAATTCCATAGCCATACTCTTCTTTTTTCACCGCATCAAACAGATCAAAACCGGTAGCTACCAGGATGGCATCTGTTTTTACAAAATCTCCGGTTGACAGCGAAGTAACATACTGACCGTTCAATTTTTTAATACTGGAAATTTCTGAACTTAATTTTACTTCCACCTTATAATTGATTGCATCTTTTAGGGGGTTAAGAATATTTGCAGCAGGTTTCCTGTCGGGGAAGAGGAAGTCCCAGTTGTCAACATGGCCTCCGAGTCTGCCCTGTCTTTCAACGAGGACAACGTTGAATCCCAGTTCTGTCAGTCTTGCTGAGGCTTCCATACCGGTTACTCCCCCGCCGATGATAAGTATGCTCTTTTTTTGTGGCATAAATCAAACTAATAGTTAACAAACTTTTAATACTTCGGGATATTCGGGTGTACCTATGAATCTTCCGCCTTCCGCCTTATATTTCATTTCAGGATCATAAGGAATACCAAGCTTGTCAAGCAGGGGTTCCACTGCAACCTGGTGTGTCTGTAATCCGAGGTCCCACGGATCGTACCCCAGAACGAGTCCGGCCACTTCTTCATAGGTAAATACAGGGATGCCCTGACCTGCTGTGCCGTAAGTTATGCCTTGCATCTCAGCTATTACAAACTGCCATCTGTCGAGAAAATACGGGCATCCGGGACAATTGGTAATGATCATATCGGGAGTAAAAGGGGCCATGGATTCGAATTTCTTTTTAGAGCACGCTGCACTATACCCCCTGTTTGCTTTCACAAGATACTGACGGAAACCGAATCCGCAGCAGTGTCTTCTTTCGGGATAGTCAACCACCTCACCGCCCCAGGATTCGATCATTCCTGCAAGTACATATGGATATTCGGCTCCGCCAACACCCTTATGAGGGAACATACGGGAATAATGACATCCGATGTGTTCCACAACTCTCAGCGGATTTCCGGTATGCTGATTAATCAACCTGTATTTTCCCTTTGCTGCTATCTCATTCCTGAACTTGTAAATGATATCACTGGCATGAGCCAGGTTTGCCGGTTTGCTGAATTCTCTTTTTGTTGATTTCCATAGCATCTCCCTGACTTTTGCTTCAATTTCGGGGAAATGGTGCCAGGTTTCCAGGATCTCAGTATATATTCCGAAAGAAGTGATACAGGAGGGAACATAATTAGTATACCCTGCTTCCGACATTAGGGAGAATTGCCTTGCAACCACGGTCATTGTGGTTTCAAAAGGAATAACATCACAGTGATAGGCAATTCCTGTACAGGTAGTATGTCTGGGATCATCATGTATATCTTTTCCCAGTTTTTCTTTCAATATTCTCAGGAAAGCCGTTTCCGATCCCGGGAAAAAATTCTGCCTTATACAGCTCCGCGCATAATAATACCTGTCATCAGCTATTTCTTTCTGATAGGCCTTCCATATCCTCCTTTTTCCTTCAATGTTCATAGGGTTGTTCTCCCTTCATATACATACCTGAAATATTCACAATCTTTTCCTTTTCCAAAGGTTATTCCCAGTTCCTCTGCTTTTTTCTCACTGGCAGCTTCAATTTGTTCAAACTGTTCGCTTGCACCTGTTTCATCGAAAATGGCTTTTAATTCTTTCAGGGATTCTTCCGGTATCTTTCGTAAGAGTCCTTTGCCATCTCCGTTGTAGTTACCCCCGAGTCTTTTGTATACCTCTGCAGGATTTTTTATTATCCAGTCCCATACAGGACCCTGTTCAGGAAACTCTTTGGTATTAATGTGACCTGCATAAACGCAATATCCGGTTTCGAGGATAGATTCACCCACCATACGTTTAATGGCCAGTTGTTGTCTTCCTTTTTCTGATTCAGTAAAGAAACCCAGTTTCTGAGATAATGAGCGAAGGGCGATAATAATTAATCCGGGTTTATTTCCGCGCGGACAACGGGTTGCACACGACATGCATTCACCGCAATACCAGATTACATCACTTTTCAGCAGTGCCGTAATTTCTTCCTCATCTCTTGACTGGCTTATGTCGGCTATTTCACGCGGGTCGTAATCGTAAAAAGCAGCAGCAGGACAGATGGCCGAACAGGTTCCGCAATTGATACATGCATTCAGGCCTTCAATAAATCTGACATCCTGTGAAAGATAATCGTACATCTTTCCCATAGGCGAAAGTTTATTTAAAAATCAAAATTACTTTTACCTTTTAAACTATAAAAGACATTAAAAACCTAAATTTATTAAGCTTTTTCGCTATGGGTATAAATACGTATTGGGACGAAGGGGACAAAAGGGACAATGGGGACGAAGGGGACGAAGGGGACAAAAGGGACAAAAGGGACAAAGGGGACGAAGGGGACGAAGGGGACAAAACGTGATCCCGTGATCCCGTGATATCGTGATCCCGTGATCCCGTGATATCGTGATC
>CAYVTV010000151.1:0-10590 GCA_964454295.1 uncultured Bacteroidaceae bacterium | reverse complement strand
CTAACCGGTTACTTATTTTTCCATGACCGATAAGCACTCCGTCACCGTATGAGCTTTTAATCTTCCCAAAACCTGTATCTTTTATCAGCGGGGTCGCAAATGCATCTATTTCCTCAAAAGTCCCTTCATCAAATAAAATCCCTATTCTTTCCCTGGCAGTCAGTTTCCCCTTGTTGTGCTGCTTTTCGGCATTGGCTTTGCTGTTCTGTTCATTAAACGCCTTCTGCCTTTCCGTAAATCTTATAAAGTTTCTTCCGTTTATATCCATAATTCGGTGATTAAAACTGACTTGCCTACAAAATATGCTGTATAACATATTATTAAGCCATTCAAATTCAATTCATTAAGAACGAAAACGAAAAATCAGCCAATCTTTTTCCCCTGCAAATGTAAGAATAAAATTAAATTTTAGAATTTTAATTTTGATGAAAAAACAGATTGAGTTGTAACAGATTGAATATCTTATGCTTAAAATAAAGCATTTTATCGAACAAAACATTTTGCCGGAATCATTTAATATTCAACGCTTAACATGCCATAATTAAAAAAATCCACCGGAAGAGAGTCTCCTCTCCACCGGTGGACGGACTAAAACACACCGGAAAATAAAAATAAACCCCAATAATTCGGAATAAACCTAAAATTCCTATCCGGATACCTTCTGATTATTTTTTGAGGAAAGGAACAGAAAATTGTCGCAAATAATTTCAGTAGTATATCTCTTATTACCCTCCTTATCTTCCCAGGTATGAGTTTGAAGCTTACCTTCCACATACAGTGGATCTCCCTTCTTTACATACTTACTCACCGCTTCAGCCCTCTTATTCCAGACAACAATTTTATGCCATTCTGTCTTTTTAATTTCCTTTCCATCTTTATCTGTATATTCTTCATGGGTTGCAAGGGGGAAATTTGCAACCACCTGTTCCTGGTTTATTTGATTGATACGGGGATCATCCCCTACATTTCCCACCAGCATGACTTTGTTGATAGTAGATTTCATTATTATTACGTTTTAAATTGTAAAAAATAGTGATATGTATGTTACCTGAATGATTATTGTACTGTTTAATGTCAGGAATTTGTAAAAAACAGCGTTAGGAAAGAAAAAAAATGATTTTTTTGTAATTATTTTTTTAACTACCTGGAATTCAGTGGGAAATTATGCCTGGGAACCATGGGTTTTTTTCAATCGCTTTCTTTCTGATTCGTCGAGGAGAATTTTCCGTATTCTGATAGATTTTGGGGTTACCTCGACATATTCATCATTACGGATATATTCCATGGCTTCTTCGAGAGAAAATTTTACAGACGGAATAATTACGGCCTTGTCATCAGAACCTGAAGCACGAATATTAGTTAATTTCTTTGTTTTTATTACGTTAATCACCATATCATCCTGCCGGGTGTTTTCTCCTATAACCTGCCCTGCATAAACCTCTTCGTTTGGTTCAATAAAAAATTTTCCTCTGTCCTGAAGTTTATCAATAGAATAGGCTATTGCCGTACCGGTTTCCATTGCAATAAGAGAACCATTTCTTCTGTTTGGAATATCCCCCTTCCAGGGTTCATATGCAGTAAACCGATGGGTTATAATAGCTTCACCCTCTGTATATGTTAAAAGCGGGTTAGTTATTCCGATTAGTCCCCTCGAAGGAATGTTGAACTCCAGAAGTATTCTGTCATTTCTGGGCTGTATATTTATAATTTCACCTTTACGTCGCGCTGCAACTTCAATGACCTTTCCGGAATGTTCTTCCGGAACAAGAATTGTTAATAATTCAACCGGTTCATACTTAACAGTATCAATTTCTTTAATAATTACCCTGGGCTGGCCCAGTTGAAACTCATATCCTTCTCTTCTCATTGTTTCAACCAGAATAGAAAGATGAAGAATACCCCTTCCGTATACCTGCAGTTTCTCAGGTGAATCGGTTTCCTCCACTCTCAGGGCAAGGTTTTTCTCAGTTTCTCTGAAAAGCCTGTCCCGAAGATGCCGGGATGTAACATAGATGCCTTCTTTTCCGTAAAAGGGTGAATTGTTGATGGTAAATAACATACTCATCGTGGGTTCATCAATAGTAATGGCTGCAAGACCTTCGGGAGCATCATAGTCAGCAATTGTGTCCCCGATGTCAATATTTTCAGGCCCAAGTACAGCACATATCTCACCCGCAGGTATTTCATGCTTTACCTTCTCCTTTGATAAGCCTTCGAAAACATATAACTCTTTCACAGTGAACTTAAAAATTTCACCACCGGATCTGACCACAGAAAGCTGATCCCCGGCTTTTATGCTCCCTCTTGATATCCTTCCGACTGCAATACGGCCCAGATATGAAGAATAATCAATTGAACTTACCTGTAACTGCAGGCTCCCCGGAATATTTTTAAAGGGTTTAACATAGCTTATAATAGTATCTAACAGGTAACTTATATCCCCTGCCGGCTTACGCCAGTCTGCGGACATCCATCCCTCTTTTGAAGATCCGAAAATTGCAGGAAACCCGAGTTGTTCCTCGGTGGCATCCAGACTGAACATCAAATCATAAACCGACTCCAACACTTCATCCGGTCTGCAGTTAGGTTTATCCACCTTATTTATTACAACAAGAGGTAAGAGGTTTAATTCAAGTGCTTTCTGCAGTACGAAACGGGTTTGTGGCATCGGTCCCTCAAAAGCATCAACAAGCAATAAAACGGCATCCGCCATGTTCAGCACCCTTTCTACTTCACCACCAAAATCAGAATGCCCGGGAGTGTCAATGATATTTATCTTAACTCCCTTATAACGAACCGAAACGTTTTTTGAAAGTATGGTGATCCCCCTCTCCCTTTCAAGATCATTGGAATCAAGTATCAAATCTCTGACCTCCTGGTTGTCCCTGAATAACTTAACCTGGTGAAGGATCCTGTCAACCAGGGTTGTTTTTCCGTGATCAACGTGGGCAATAATCGCAATATTCCTGATTTCCAATATTTAACTGCTTTAAAAGAAGTCGCAAAAGTACTTGTAATTTATGGAATATAAAAATCGGTCGGCGCTCGCAGAAAGTGTTGTCAATCAAGAATATATTCTTTGTGTCCTTTGTGCGTACTTTGTGTCCTTCGTGGTTAATGTACTTTTTAAATAACCTCGATAGCAATTTTAGCTGATTGAACTTAATCTATGCCTTTTCTATTCTGAACGAATTATATAAAAGATAAAACATGGCTATAAGAAGCAATGCCATTCCTCCGGTTTGCCCAAAGGAATCAGCTGCAATACCCATGAGAGGTGGCATAATTCCACCACCTGCAACACCCATGATCATTAGCCCTGATATCTCATTTGCTCTCTCAGGCTTCCTTTTTAGTGCAGCAGAAAAAATAATTGAAAAAATACTCGCCACAGTAATTCCGATACAGAATACCAACACGAGGATTGCCCATAATTTACTCGTCATAAGCATGATTATCAGGGATGTAATGGCAATTATAATGCTGATCATGTAAAATGTTCGTCCTGATATCTTCAGAAGGAGAATAGCTCCAAGGAAGGTGCCAATTGTACGGGCTGCAAAATACAGACTTGTACCATATCCTGCCTTCTCAAGAGGAATATCAACACGCTCCATCAGAAATTTAGGAATGGTAATGTTTAATCCAACATCCAGACCCACAACAAAAATAATTCCCAAAAATAACATAAGGATAACTTTATCCTTTAATAAGCCGAAGCAAGCCCCGAAGGAACCAGATTCAACAACAGCCTGTTCTCTGGGAATATTTGTCAGGATCAGCCAGAGACTCGATAAAATAATTATTCCGCCGAAAATAGGGAACATCAGTTTCCAGTTTCCAAAAGTAACAGATGCTAATCCGGCAATTATGGGTCCTAAAAATGAAGATATTGCTTTTACAAACTGCCCTAAGGTAAGACTACTTGTTAATTTATCACCACTAACTACATTAGCAACTAATGGATTAAGAGATACCTGTAATATAGTATTACCAATTCCCAGCAGGGCAAATGCCAGTAATACCGTAGGAAATCTATAGGAAATAAGGGGAATGACCATTGCCACCAGGGTTATCAGCATACTTAAAAGCACTGTGTTTTTTCTTCCCAGTTTATTCATTAATAAGCCGGTAGGAACAGAAAAAACAGCAAACCATAAAAACACCATTACAGGTAATATGTTCGCCAGTGTATCTGTAAGATTAAAATCCTGCTTGACATAATTAGTTGAGATACCAACAGCATCAATAAATCCCATGATAAAAAAACCAAACAGGACAGGGAGCACTTTTGAAACAGCAGACTCGTTTTTCATAACTTTGACGTATTAATATGAGTGAAAATATTAATTAATGATTTTTTACATTTTTGAGAGGAGATCTTTTACATTATCCCAGAATTCTGTCTCCAACAATCTTGCGCTGCCAATGAGCGCAGCATTTTCCATCAGTTCGGATATGAACACAGGTATTTTTATGCTTTGTTTCTCCAACATACTTTGAAATGCCGGTCCTATCAATTCCCACGCACCGGTCATATTTCCCCCGATAACAAGAACATCAGCCTGAAATGTTTTTATCCAGGGTGATAAAAATTCACCCAGATTATTACCAAATTCAATAAACAGATCTTTTGCATTATTATCAGTTCCGGCTACTTCAGCAATTTCCTTTACCCCTGAGAGCACACTTCCCGTTCTCTTACCATACTCTCTGATATACCATCTTGTGGAAAAATAGTCGTCCGCTATTCCGTCTTTATATGGCAGATGCCATACACACCCCAGCTTCGGGACTGTCTCGTCTTCCAGAACAGGAACTCCGTTACGGATAAATGCCGACCCAAATCCTGTTCCAAGTGTAAGGGCAACAGCCCTTTCAAAGCCGGAAGCTTTCCCGATCCAGGCCTCACCTACCGCAAAAGCTGTAGCATCATTCATAAATCTCACAGGTACGCCATCACCTAATTTCAAAGCTTTTCTCAGATAATCTCCTACATCCAGGTTATAGAGACTTTCATACTTTGCCACTCTTTCAAACAGGGCGATGCCTTTTTCATAATCAAAAGGGCCGGGCATGGCAAAACCTATACCTGCAAGTTCTCCCGTGTTTACATTTGACAGAGTTTTCTCCAGTGCCCTGATCCAAACATCCATTATAGCATTTGCCGGAGCCTGGTTATTCACTTTCATATCCGTAAAACTTCCGGGAATGATATTCTTTTCATCCATGTCGATAAGCGCACAGCAAATATGGCTTCCCCCGATGTCAACACCTACACTGTATTTCTTCATGTAATATCAGATTTATTAAAAATCCGCTAAATTTAATATTAAAGAACTAACTTCAAAAGGTTTTGGCAAGACATTTTTCATTATTTTTGCAGTTTTATTGAACACAACTTCCTTCCGGATGTTATGTAATTGATATTTGAAGTATTTTACTGATGAGAGAATGGCTTGGTGTTTTTAACGGGAATAAACGATTACTGATTTTTGGATTTCTTTTTAGTTTCTTTTCTTCATTCGGACAAACTTTCTTTATTTCTCTGTTTGTACCTTACTGGTTATCACTCTTTGAACTTACAAATTCCGGATTCGGCATGTTGTATGCCTCAGTTACCATCGCAGGGGCTGTATTTATATCCTTTTCCGGGAAATATATTGATAATGTCGCCTTAAAGAAATATGCCCTGTTTGTTTTTACCGGATTGATACTTTCTGTCCTGTTGCTGTCCCTGACCTCCGGCATCTTTATTATGGCTGCCGGCTTACTGCTTGTTCGCTGGCTTGGACAGGGTCTGATGTCACACACATCATCAACAGGTATAGCTAAATATTTTGATCATCACAGAGGTAAGGCTCTGAGTTTTAGTGCTCTTGGACATCCTGCGGGACATTTTCTCTTCCCCATAATCATGCTTCCCCTGATAGCTCTTACAGGGTGGAGAAACAGTCTTATTATCGTATCTGTAATCGGATCAGCTATCATGATCCCGGTAATTCTTTCTTTAAAAAACATACCCGATCCCGGGGCTGTCTCAACTGCAACAGATCAACAAGGTAATACCAATAGCTCAGATAAACCTGTTAACTATTTTAAAAGCATTGATTTCTGGATAATTGCATTGAACATATTCTCCATACCTTTTATCTGTACTGCCATTTTCCTATACCAGTACTCAATTGGAGAAAGTCATGGTTGGACAGCATCATGGGTGGCTTTTTCATTCTCCTTCTTCGCAATATTCAGCGCAATCGGACTTGTGATTTCAGGTAGTCTTACAGACAGGTTCACCGGAATATTTCTCTTCCCGCTCTACCTGATCCCTGCAATTATCGGTGTTTTGTTAATGGCTATTTCCGGTAATAAATACATCTTTCCTGTGTTTTATGCACTTATTGGTATCTCATCCGGACTTGGCAGTACGATAAAAACTGCCATGCAAACAGAGCTATATGGAACAGGTAACCTTGGGAGGGTACGCAGTTACTTCAGTACTATCCTGGTTATCAGTACTGCTTTAGGACCGCCCGTTTATGGCTGGTTTATCGACAGAAATGTCTCTCTCCAGACGATAATGTTATTCACAGGTTTGTTTATAATTATCACTGCCATTCTAAGTTTTCGTTTATGGCCTGTAGCTTATCATAAAAAACTCAGGGCATATATATACCTGCCGGTAATATTTCCGAGGAAGTAACCAGTTGGCAGTGAGCAGTTAGCAGGGGGGTATGTTACAAGAAACTGTTCCCCGAAGCTTTAATTGTAACCACCATGAACAAAGATAAACCGATTGAAACTTCCCGCAAAAGACCTGTCAGTCCCTGACAGCGTCGAACCATGAAAAACAAATATAAAAAGAAACCAACCATACTGATGCCAATTGGCTGCTATATACTGTCAACTCCTCTAAAAAACCGAATATTATTACTAATTTTGAGCGTTTTTTAAAATTCACTCTATTTCATGAACCCGGAAATTCCATCAAAGTACGATCCATCCCTAACAGAAGACAAGTGGTACACGTACTGGCAGACTCATGGCTTTTTTAACAGCGATCCTGATCAAAGGGAACCATATACGATTGTCATTCCTCCGCCCAATGTCACTGGTGTCCTTCACATGGGACACATGCTCAATAATACCATTCAGGATGTACTGATTCGCAGGGCAAGGATGATGGGGAAGAATGCACTCTGGGTACCCGGCACCGACCATGCATCCATTGCAACTGAAGCAAGAGTGGTAGCAAAACTGAAAGAGGAAGGAATTGAAAAATCTGCTCTTACCAGGAAAGAGTTTCTGGATCATGCCTGGGAATGGAAAGAAAAACATGGCGGAATTATCCTTGAACAGCTGAAAAAACTTGGAGCTTCATGTGACTGGAGAAGGACAAAATTCACTATGGACGATGATATGTCGGAAAGTGTTCTGAAGGTTTTTATTGACCTGTACAAAAAAGGATATATTTACAGGGGCGTGAGAATGGTGAACTGGGATCCTGAAGCAAAAACAGCCGTATCCGATGAAGAAGTAAACTATAAAGAAGTAAAGTCAAAACTGTATTATGTAAAGTACCCTGTTCAGGGCGAAGACAGTTTCCTTACCATAGCCACAACCCGTCCTGAGACTATTCTGGGTGATACAGCGGTTTGTGTTCACCCGGAAGATGAACGGTTTACCTCATTTCATGGGAAAAATGCAGTTATCCCCCTGGTTGACAGAGTTGTGCCAATTATCACCGATGATTATGTTGACCGGGAATTCGGAACGGGCGCGTTGAAAATAACTCCTGCGCATGATGAAAATGATTATTACATTGGACTAAAACATAAGCTCCCTTCCATTAATATCTTCAACGATGACGGTACACTGAATGAAAATGCAGTATGGTTTGTCGGTGAAGACAGGTTCAAGGCAAGGGAAAAAATGGCCAAAGTACTTGAAGAGAAAGCTTACCTGGTAAAAACAGAAAACTATACCAATAAAATAGGATATTCTGAGCGTACAGATGCCGTTATTGAACCTAAATTAAGCATTCAGTGGTTCCTTAAAATGAAAGAACTTTCAGTGCCGGCACTGGAAAATGTTATGAACGACAAGGTAAGACTTTATCCTTCCAAGTTTAAAAACACCTATCGTCACTGGATGGAGAATGTGAAGGACTGGTGCATATCCCGTCAGCTCTGGTGGGGACAACGTATTCCTGCATATTATTATGGAAGTAACCCGGGACCGGATGATTATGTTGTTGCCCTTAGTGCTGAAGAAGCACTGAAACTGGCGAAAGAGAAAACCGGAAATAAAAACCTGAAGCTATCCGATCTAACACAGGATGAAGATGTTCTGGACACATGGTTCTCCTCATGGCTCTGGCCGATTTCAGTTTTTGACGGTATACGTAATCCGGGAAATAAAGAAATCAGCTACTACTACCCTACCAACGATCTTATCACAGCACCTGAAATATTATTTTTCTGGGTTGCACGGATGATCATTGCCGGATACGAATATAAAGGAGAAAAGCCCTTTCATAATGTATATCTTACCGGCATAGTAAGGGACGGAAAGCGCCGTAAAATGTCAAAATCTCTTGGTAACAGTCCCGACCCCATTGAGCTGATGAAGAAATACAGTGCAGATGGAGTACGGGTGGGGATGTTATTATGTTCACCTGCCGGTAACGACCTCCTTTTTGATGAAAGCCTGACTGAACAGGGACGGAATTTCGGTAATAAAATATGGAATGCCTTCCGGCTGGTAAAATCATGGAAAAACGACAATACCCTTACTCAACCCGAAGAAGCCTCGCTCGCTGTACAATGGTTTGCATCCCGCTTATCAAAAGGGATAAAGGAGATGGATGAATGCTTCCGGAAATACAGGATATCAGAAGCCCTTATGGTAATCTACAAAATGTTCTGGGACGATTTTTCGTCCTGGTACCTGGAAATGATCAAACCTGCATATCAAAAACCTGTTGATAAGACTACCCTGATAAAAACAACAGAATTTTTCGAAAAAATGCTCCAGCTCCTGCATCCTTTTATGCCATTCATTACTGAAGAAATATGGCAGTACCTGAGGGAGCGGAATCCGGGGGAAAGTATCATGATAACACAAATGCCGGTACCCGGAAAGATTGATCTTCAAATGTTAAATGAATTTGAGCAGGCTAAGGATATCATCGTTAATATTCGCGGACTAAGAAGCGAAAAGAATATTTCACCTAAAGAAAGCATCGAACTTCTTTTTACAAATAATCATCCGGACAAAAACAATCTTTTGCAATCCGTGATAATGAAAATGGCCAATTTGTCGGATATCAGGGTAGTACACAGCAAGCCGGAAGATGTGGTTTCTTTTATTGTGAAGAATACAGAGTACTATGTACATGTGGGAAGTAAAATGAACAGGGAGGAAGAACGAAAGAAACTTGAAACAGAGTTAAAATATATGGAAGGATTCCTTACTTCGGTTAACAGGAAACTCGAAAATGAAAACTTCGTAAAAAGCGCACCGGAAGAAGTCGTTAAAAAGGAATTTGCTAAAAAGGAAGATGCTGAAAATAAAATAAAAGTGCTCCGGCAGCAGATAAGCCGGTTATAGGATTTTCTATCCTTTATATATTTCCCGTCAGCTTCATTTTATATAATTGTGAAAATACTTTTATTCTTCTGGCTTCGCTGATGTTTCCCATATAAAGAACCGGAGGACTTAAGCGTCCGGCCAAGGAAATCACGACGGTTTAAGTTACTGGAAGAACAGGTATTGCACATTTTTTTAAATTTTTATTTCCATAATAGCTCGTTATATTTTTTTATTGCGCTGATAATGAATATTTTAACAATTTATGCTAAAATTACTCATATTGTTAATAATCAACATATTGCGCCTTTGCGCCTTTGCGCCTTTGCGTTTTTTTTAATTTAACTAACTATTGTTTCCACAAACCCATGTTAATTATTCTCTTAGACAGTAATTGTATCAGCTATGGGTAACAAAGAGTGAGAAAAATTACATTATGGTGCAAGACGTTTCAAAACCCACGAAGTATTCATTATGTCATAACTGTAAATCAACCTGTCGTGCAGCCGGTTCTCCCTCCCCTGCCAGAATTCAAAATATTCGGGCACTACAATATACCCGTTCCAGAATTCGGGACGGGGTATCTTTTTATTCCGGAAACCTGCTTCAGCATCAGCAAATCTTTTTTCCAGGTATTCCCTTCCCGGAATAATCTCACTTTGAGGGGAAATAACAGCACTTATTTTACTTCCTTCAGGACGGGAACGGAAATATTCATCTGATTCCTTCTGACTGATCATCCCTGCCTGGCCTTCAACTCTTATCTGCCTTTCCTGTCGCGGCCAGTAAAATAATAAAGCTACATTCGGATTAAATGAGATATGCGATCCCTTCCTGGACAATGAATTGGTATAAAAGACAAATCCCTGCCCGGAAAAATCTTTCAGTAAAACAACTCTGGCAGCGGGCTTGCCTTCTTCATCGGTGGTTGCCAGTACCATCGCGTTCGCATATTCCCCGTAATCTTCAACAGCTTCATCAAACCATGCTGAAAACTGA
>CAYVTV010000150.1:0-10680 GCA_964454295.1 uncultured Bacteroidaceae bacterium | reverse complement strand
CTGCCATCATGGATACGATCATTAATCCTACCAGGCCTATTTTAAACTGGCCCAGAAGATCATGTGTTGCATAACCCCATACGATATCTGAATCGTGTACCTTACCGGTATAAAGTAATATGGCGGATAGTCCGAGTACACCCCACAGGATGGTACAGAACCTTTTAAGAAATGTTCCGGTAACGAACCCAAATCGTGCGGAGTATTCATCTTTGGCTGCCGCATTGGTGACCAGCTGATTTGGCTGTGTAACAACAGTAATTCCTGCAATAAGAGATGCTGCTATAATAAAATACCAGGTAAAATCCATCAGAGTGGGAGATCCGAAGATCTCAAAAAAAGCTTCCGGTAGTTTCTGATGAAGAATTTCAAGACCTGTTTCATCGGTGCCGTTACCGTACAATAACCTGATTTTATTCCAGGAAAACGGGATCAGCAGTAATGATAGCATGATGATAAAGAATCCCTGCAGCATATCTGTGTAGAATGCTGCTTCCAGTCCTCCCATGATGGCATAGATAAGTACAATTAAACACACCACCCATATAAGAATATCTTCATTAATGTATGAAAAGATGCTGGCAGGATTCCGGGCGCGAAGTTCTTCGAGCCTGTATTTTTCCTTGTCTGAAAGGTCGTTAAAGCTCCTGTCTTCAAGTGCAAACAATTCCATGGCCTGCTCGTATTCCGTCTTCTCAGCCGGAGTATAATCTTCATAAACCTTTGGTGTAGTGGCTATAAGAGTTTTATTCATGGCGGTATAACCAACGGATAAGAGTCCCATCATTCCTATGGATGCAATAATAGCATACGTAGCGGCCATTTGTTTTGACCCATACCTTTCTTCATAGAAATCGCCCATGGTAAGGGTACGCAACCTGCGTAACCAGGGAGAAGTGATCCAGTAAACCGGTGTAGAGAACACCATGAGGAGTGAACTCCATATACCTGCTGCCCCGTTTCTGAATGTGGTTGTGGCGACACCAACAGGGCCATCGGCTGAGGTTGCCTGCCCGAAGCTTGCAAATACCTGAACAAGTTTACCAAACCTGCGTCCGCCCAACAGATAATCTTCCTGGTTTTTAATTCTTTTTGATGCCCTGTAACCAATTGCAATAATCACAAAGAAGTAAACAATAATTACGATAATATCCATTAAGTGCAATCCGAACATAGTATACCGTGTTTACATTAATATTATAAGATTACGGATAATTCCGGAAGTGATATCCCATTAAATGAATTGATTTCCACAGGTTCATATTTACCGGGGAAGGCTGACCGGCCTTTAAATTTTTTTATACTGACCTTCTTTACCCTGTTGGCAAATATAGCATTTCTGAAATAGGGCATACTATTTTTCCCCCAATTAACCGTACAATTATTTATTTGAATGTTTTTTGCATTATCAATGAAGAAACCGGAAGTTTTTAAGTTCATTAGTCCTAATCCTTCAGCAGGCCGAAGGTCATATAACCCGCCCCGGTACTCTGTAATTTTATTTATAAATAATTCAACATGGTTAAATACGATATTTTTAATCCTTCCTTTTTCTCCTCCGATAAAAATTCCGTTCTCACTTCTGCAGGTTATATTGGAGAAGAAGATGTTGCGTACCTGCCCGGCTTCCCCTCTTTTCTTTCCAGGTGCAAATCTTTGACTTCCATCAACATGATCAACAATTGGTCTTCTGTATGAGGTTATATAAATGGGTTCCGATTTCCCCCACATTACATCATCAAAGAATCTGCTTTCTGAGATAATATTGTTAAACTGAATATTCTCCACAATACCTTCATCGCGATTCTGTATGCCTATTGCCCGGTTACTGGAATGAATAATACAATCAGAAACAATAACATTACGGATTGCATCAACATTTTCACTGCCTAATTTAATGGTACATGATGAGGATCTTAGTATGCAATTGCTGACAGTAACATTTTCCGTTGGCCCGTAATCAGAGTATTCCCTGCGGGTTTTAAAACAGATACTGTCATCACAGGATTCTATGAAACAGTCACTTATCCGAACATTTCGTGAGTGGTCTATATCTATTCCATCAGAGTTCCTGATCTTTAAGTTGTTTTTAATCCGGATACCTGTGATAAGAACATCATTGCATCCGGCAAGATGTATACACCAATAGGCTGCATTGGTAAAGGTAACATCTTTAATCGTCAGACCGTTAACATTTACCGGTGTAAAAACATGCGGTCGCGGGTCCTTTTCTGAAAATGGTTTTAGAACGTATGCAGCATTCGTCTCTTCTCCCATAAATGCAATACCATTGCCGTCAATGGTACCTTTTCCGCTTATAGCGACATTGGTGGCATTATCACAACCTATCCAGATAGTGCCTTCCAGACTGTTACCGGGGAAAGCACTCCGGGCGTAAACGCTCTCATCAGGACTTGCTAAAATTCTTGCATTACTTTCAATATGCAGTTCAATATAAGATTTCAGGAAGAATGGGCCGGTGAGAAATATATTATTTCCGGGAACTTTTACTATCCCCCCACCGTGTAATGAACAAGTGTCTATCGCTTTCTGAATGGATTCAGCATTATCAGTTTTACCGTCTCCTTTTGCTCCAAATTCAGTTATATCATATATCTTCATAAGAATCCGGTAATAATGCCGGTCGCATAAATCCCGGCGGCCATAATTTCTTTACTGAAAATAGTATCTCAAAGAGTGTGAAAATACTAAAAAATTGAAAAAAAAGTATTCGTTCAGCTTTTTTAGTCTCAGCTTTTCGCTATGTTAACTTTTCATAAATATTATTACATCTTGTTCCCTGATAATAAATAATAATGAATCAAGTGATTACATTAATGAATTCAATTTTTATCACTAATGAAGTTATCAATTTAGTTTTCAAATAAGGTAATATCAAGCTCATTTTATACTTTTACATGTTACAGTTTTATAAAATCAAATAGCCGGAATTAATCTGGTTTTTACTGTTTAATAAGATTAAGAGCATCTAAACGCAGCGCAAGATATTGATATTAAGGCAATTATTTTTCTGCGCCCGGGAGGTCCTTAATTTGCCATTAATTTAAGCATTACTATGGCATTAAATGAAAAAATATTAGTTTGTGAGTTAAAAAAAGGGAATATCAAAGCTTATGAGCATTTATTTTTTCTTTTTCACAGGAAACTTTATAACTTCTGCTATAGAATTACGGGAAATACGCAGGAATCTGAGGATCTGACACAGGAAGTGTTCATCTCCATTTGGAATAACCGGCATAAACTTGACGAAAACCGTTCCTTCAGTGGTTTTGTATTCAGGATAGCCAGAAATAAAGCGTTAAATGTGATAAAACGCGAGTTAAGCAAGATGTTATATGTTCAATATCTTAACAATGAAGAACCAGTGAAATGGAATCCTGACATTGAGAAAACCGAACTGATGCATCTGTTAAATAGCTCAATTTCCTCACTTGCTGAAAAGACAAGGGAGATATTCCTGTTAAGCAGGGAAGAATGCATGACTTACAGAGAGATTGCTGAAAAATTAAACATAACAGAGAATGTTGTTGATCATGAGATCAGAAAAGCGTTAAAAAAAATTAAAGAGTTTCTCTCGTCTAAGGATTATATGTGATTTGCTCCGGTCATTACTAAATTGCGAAAGCGAGCCTTGAATTTGGAGTTTTCAGAGGTGCCCATAAATTTATCTGAAGGTATGCTCTGTGTTAAATTCCAAACGATCGGGTAAAATACCATAATTCCGGAAGCAGTTTTTAATGGATTTCTTCCATTAAGGGTCATGGACATCCTGCACTTTATAAAGTCAGTTCCTGTTATACGTGTACTCCTGCCAATGTTAGCAGGGATAATGGTGTCAGCGTATTTAAACCTTTCGGAGACTGGCAGTGTTATAACCTTTTTTATTCTTCTGTTCTGTATTCTGATCCTGAAATTTTTTCAGAGCAGGATTCAAAATCCTTTATATTCATGGTTTCGGGGATTACTCATCAGTAAATCGTTTTTGCTGATTGGAATTATTACATTTAGTAAATCCTCACCGGGGAATTTACCTGAGAATCTGGATGAAGGATACTGGTTATGCGAGGTGAATGATTTTCCGCTTCCGCGAAGTAAATCATATAAGATGCGATTGAAATTAACAGGCTTATATACTGACGGGAGCATCGTTAAGCAGAAGCAAAGTATCCTTGCCTGGTTTGAGCGGGATTCATTATCAGAACAGTTACACCCCGGGGATATGCTTGTGGTTCATATGAGACCGGCGCGTCCCGGGCAGTATGGTAACCCGGAAGAATTCAATTACCGGGAATATCTTTACCGAAAAGGGATCTACTATCAGGTTTATGTTAGATCCGAAGACTGGATTTTAATTTCCAGGTCAGGAAGAAGTGTCAGGTATTTCCCGGAGGAAGTAAGGCAGACATTTGTTAACCGTATCAGAGATGCTGGCGGAGATGAGGAAGAGCTTGGGGTAATAACCGCACTTGCTACCGGAAGTAAGGATTACCTGAACAGGGAAATCAGGGCGTCCTATTCGGAAGCAGGAGCCATGCATGTTCTCGCAGTCTCCGGGCTTCATGTTGGCCTTGTCTGGTTTGTGCTGAATCTGCTATTTTCGGGTCTGAAAAAAACAAAGATCTCCAGTGGTATTTATTATTTCTTAATGATTGGTCTGCTCTGGATTTATGTGCTTATCACAGGCATGTCCGCTTCGGTGACAAGAGCGGGAGTGATGCTGACCATAATAATACTATCAGGTATAGCCGGAAGAGGCATGTTAAATTATAACCCTGTTTTTCTATCCGCTTTTTTGCTATTGGTTATTAATCCCTTTCTTCTGTTTGATGCAGGATTTCAGTTTTCCTACATGGCTGTGTTAGGGATACTCTTCTTTCAACCCCGGTTAAAGAAGATGTATACCTCATCAAACCGGATATTCACATATCTTTTTGATTTATTTTCTGTTTCAGTTGCCGCACAGGCCGGCACCTGCATTCTCTCCATATTCTATTTTAATAAGTTTCCTGTTTATTTTCTGCTTACCAATATAATTGTCATTCCCCTGGTAACCGTTATTCTGATCCTGATTCTGGCGTCATTTTTTTTCTGGTGGATTGATCCTGTGTTTATTGTGCTGGTCAGGCTGGAAACTTTCCTCACGATGATAATGAACAAGGGAGTCAGAAGCATTGAATCATTGCCATCGTCTTCCCTGCATGATTTGTACATTGACAGGGTTGAGGTTATAATCCTTCTGGTCATTTATATCTTCCTGCATATTTTTTTTGTTAGCAAACAAGTAATTCACATGAAGTGTATTATAATTCTGGCTGCACTATTATGTTTATATGGAGGATTGCGTGACTGGCATGCAAAACACGAACCAACATATACCGTTCTGTATAATATTCCCGGAATTCTGGCATTGGATATTGTTGATAAGGAGAGGCATTACCTGGTTACAGCCGGATTAACAGATGAACAGGAAGAGCGTATTATCCGTAGTTGTCAGAAATTCTGGCTAAAGAAAGGCATTTCGCAGCCTGTTTTTATTGATCTCTACAAGAAAGATATGTCATATGAAGGAATAACTGTTTTAACGGCAGTGGATGATAAAATAAAGTTAATTATTTTCCGGGAATGGCAAATTGCGGTTATAAATGATTTTTCGGAACTTGATAATTACAGTGCCCGGATAAAACTTAAACCCGATATGATAGTGATAAATGGTGGTGGCAGATCAAAGATTCCTTCCTGGGTGGATCTTTCAGCCTCACGTTGTATTGTTGTTTCCTCGGGTATTACCGGCAGGTTGTATATTTCTGAATTACCCGTAGAGATGGAGAAGAGTCCTGGTTTTATGGATGTAAGGTCGGGAGGAGCTATGCTGGAATATTTCCGGACGCATGTTGAGTAATCATCCTAAAGTTTCTAGTTAACAGGTATACAACAAGTTGAATTAATAATTTTTAAAAAAGAACGAAAAGCTTGGGCAATCTCTGAGATTATAATTTATTTTGCTCTTTAATCTGATGTTAGTATTTATTAGATATGAAGATTGTAATAGCAGGAGCCGGAGCGGTCGGATCTCATCTGGCCAAGATGTTAAGCAATGAAAATCACGACATTACCGTAATTGAAAATGATCGTGAGCGATTAAAGAATATAGGTTCTTCCTTTGATATACTTACATTGGAAGGTAATGCAAGTTCCATTGGAATACTCAGGGAAGCAAAGATCAAAAAAGCTGATATTTTCATTGCTGTCACTCAGTCGGAGTCGGTAAATGTAGCATCATCCATTCTGGCCAAGGAATTGGGTGCAGCGAAGACTATTGCCCGAATTGACAACCAGGAATATCTTTTTCCCGTCAACAGGGAGTTGTTAATAAAGAAAGGGATCGATTACATGATTTACCCGGAGATGATTGCAGCCAAAGAAATAGTTGGGTTATTGTCACATGCGGGAATGTCTGATGTTGTTGATTTTTCGGGAGGGAGACTTCATCTTTATGCTTTCCGACTGGAAGAAAATGCACCCATTATTAATAAAACATTGATTGACATAAGTGATCCGGATGATGTTCTCGAATATCGTGCTGTAGCCATTACTCGTAATGAAAAGACCATTATACCGCGGGGGCATGATATGTTTCAGGAGGGTGATCTGGTGTATGTGATCACTAATAAGGGAGGTGTAAACAACCTGCTGCGTTACACAGGCAAGGAGAATATTGAAGTAAGGAACATTATGATACTTGGGGGAAGCAGGATAGGAGTTCGTACAGCCCAGGACCTTGGGGATCAGCATTATGTTAAACTGATTGAAATAGACCGGGAAAAAAGTTACAGAATATCGAATAATATTGATAATGCCCTGGTTATTAACGGTGATGGGACAAATGTAGATTTGCTCAACCAGGAAGGTTTATCCAGTATGGATGCATTTATTGCAGTTACCGGAAACAGCGAGACCAATATTCTTTCCTGTCTTCTTGCCAGGAAGATGGGTGTGCGCAAGACGATAGCCGAGGTTGAGAACATGGATTACATTCCTCTTTCAGAGAACATAGGTATAGATACTATCATTAACAAGAAGCTGATAGCAGCGGGCCGTATTTTCAGGTTTACCATGAGTTCGGATGTGACCACCATCAGGTGTCTTACAGGAACTGAAGCTGAAGTCATGGAATTTGTGGCTAAACAGGATTCTCCTGTAACCAAAGGCAGTCTTAGAGACCTGGATTTTCCAAAAAACGCAATCATCGGTGGAGTTGTAAGGGGCAACAGCAGTTTTATAGCAAACGGGGATACTGTTATTAAACCAAGCGACAGGGTAGTGGTCTTTTCACTTCCCGGATCAATCAGTACCGTCGGTAAATTCTTTAATTGAAATCAGGTATGCTTAACACAAGAATGGTTGTAAATATCCTGGGATTTCTTTTAATCATTGAAGGCCTTTTCATGTTTCTTTCCATTCCGGTAAGCTTGTTGTATGGTGAAGGAGATTTTGTTATATTCCTGCTTTCCGGAGGAATTACCATACTTATTGGCGGTGTATCTTATTTTTTTTCCCGTAATGCAGAAAAAAATATTTACCGAAGGGAAGGATATATCATAGTATCAATGGGATGGATACTATTTTCTCTCTTTGGGACGCTCCCTTTTATTCTTTCCGGGTCAATACCTTCCATGGCAGGTGCATTTTTTGAGACTATGTCGGGTTTTACAACTACAGGGGCTACTATTCTCGATGATATTGAGGCCTTATCGCACGGGATGCTTTTCTGGCGGAGTATTACACAGTGGATAGGAGGTATGGGGATTATTGTTTTATCGCTTGCAATACTTCCTTTACTTGGGATTGGCGGTATGCAGCTATTCATTGCTGAAGTCCCCGGTGTCACTTATGATAAACTCCATCCACGTATCAGGGGAACAGCAGCAAGGTTATGGCTGATATACATTATTTTTACTTTTGCTGAAACAGTACTTCTCTGGATTGGAGGCATGGATATTTTTGATGCCGTTTGTCATTCCTTCACCACTATGTCAACCGGGGGTTATAGTACCAAAAATGCAAGCATAGCATATTGGGATTCGCCTTTCATTCAGTATGTTATTATCATTTTTATGATTATAGCAGGTACCAATTTCACTATTTCCTATTTTGCATTGCACCTGCGATTCGATAAAGTTTACAGAAATGAAGAATTTCGGTATTACTTGGGTTTTATCTTATTATTTACTTTTATTATCGGAACAGGTCTTATATTTTCACTTAATTTGAAACCTGAAGAGTCTTTCAGGGTATCCCTGTTTCAGGTAGTATCCATTTTAACCACAACTGGTTATGTTACATATGATTACCTCAGCTGGATTTCGATCCTGGGGGTTCTTATTTTATTTCTCATGTTTTTTGGCGGATCTGCCGGTAGTACGAGTGGTGGAGTCAAAATAATGAGAGTTGTGGTGCTGATCAAGAACAGCGCATTGGAACTGAAGCGTCTGATTCATCCCAATGCAGTGATTCCTGTTAGATTTAACAACCAACTCCTGGATACTCAGCTCATTACCAACGTACTGGCATTTATTTCATTCTACCTGATAATTATCGTTATCAGCATGTTAGGCATGTCAGCATTGGGATATGACCTGGATACCTCTCTGGGTTCAGTTATTGCCTGTATCGGCAATATAGGCCCGGGTATAGGAGGTGTAGGGCCTATGAACAATTATAATCACATTCCTGATATCGGGAAGTGGTTTCTTTCCTTGCTTATGCTCATAGGGCGGCTGGAGCTTTTTACCGTACTGGTACTCTTCTCCCCTGAATTCTGGAGAAAATAAGGTAAGCTTATTTTATTATACCCAGACCCTGACGGATAATAACAGGTTCATCCGCCGTACAGTCAATTATTGTTGAAGGAACATTACCTCCATATCCTCCATCAATCAGAAGGTCAATTCTGTCTTTGAAGTTTTCATAGATTATTTCAGGATCTGTTGTGTATTCAAGAATTTTATCATGATCATGGATGGAAGTTGTAAGAATTGGATGTCCTAATTCCTTTACTACAGTGAGTATAATATTATTATCAGGGATTCTTATACCTACCGTTTTTTTCTTATTCTTCAGAATACGTGGAACCTGATTGTTAGCAGGCAGAATAAAGGTGAAAGGACCGGGCAGGTTTGATTTCATCAGCTTGAAGATGCGGTTTTCAATATTTCTGGTGTAGTCGGACAGATGGCTCAGATCTGATACAATAAATGAAAAGTTTGCTTTTTCAGGTTTAATGCCCTTTATCCTGGCAATACGCTCAATGGCACGCTGACGGTAAATATCACAACCCAGTCCATATACAGTATCAGTAGGGTAAATAATCACACCTCCGCTGTCAAGGATTTCGCAAACCTGTCTGACCTGTCTCAGGTTTGTATTTTCGTTGTAAAGTTTAATATACATAACAGATAAATGCGGGTGTAAATATAGTAATTACCTCTTTTCCGTTGTTATTATGACAAAAATTAGCTTTTGTATTTAATGTTAAAATGATTAAAATATTTCACATTCAGTATATCAAAAATAATTTTGTATATTGCAACCATAATTCGGATATTTGTGTTTATTTTTTCTGAAGATAGAATATAATAAGCACTTAAGTTAAGCAACTTATAATATACACGTAATGAAAAAAACAGCAATTATTCTGATATTGGCTATTGCAGTTGGAATGCTTGTCTCTGCCTGTAATAAAAAAGTCTGTCCTGCCTATCGCACTGATGTTGACACTGAGCAGGTTGAAACCCGCGGATAATTTCCCTGCCATATTTACACATAATGCTTGATGATTCCAGCCAATCACCAGGCATTTTTCCTTTCTTATTTCCCAACAAGTTTTATAAAACTTTTCCCTGATTCTTTTGTTATTTCAATTTACACCGGTAATTTTGCAAGGCGTGGTTATTAAATTTATACATCAGAAAAAGCACGATGGGTAATGCATTAAAATACCGTGATATTCCAGCCGGAATTGGGGTAAAATCAATAACCGGCAAATTGGCGAGTGCAGTTTCAGGTGTGCTATGCCTGATTGGATCTAATGCAGATGCCGGGGATAGAATTTGCAGGATTACGGGATTCTCTGTTTTTCTCCTTTTATCAAATTTAAGCTTATTGTACTCACAGGGTGAATTAGACCTTCAACCCAGGTTATTATACCGTAATGAACAATCTGCAGGAGTCTACCTGAATTCCAACGGGCTGGGTGCGGGTTTCAGATATGGACAGAGAATTAATGCAAGAAGTCAGTATCTTTATGAAATCGAGTTGTTAAATATCAAACATCCTAAAGAAATTCGAATTTCCAACAATATTTACAGTAACCGCAGTTTTGTTTTCGGTAAAGAAAATGGTTTTATTGAACTCAGGGGGATGTACGGAAAGCAGAATGAATTATTCAGAAAGAACGACAGGGGAGGGGTGTCAGTCAGGTATTTTTATTCCGGAGGTCCTGCAATAGGATTTATCAAACCTATTTATTATGAAGTATTATATGCTTCGGCTAATCCTTATGAGTTTTACCTGCAAACTGAAAAATTCTCAGTTTCCACACACCAGAGTAATATTTATGGACGTGCATCTGTATTTAAAGGAGTTAAAGAGATTTCGATT
>CAYVTV010000149.1:0-10691 GCA_964454295.1 uncultured Bacteroidaceae bacterium | reverse complement strand
TATCACGGGATCACGGGATCACGCTATCACGGGGCGAGGGATAGATATGGGGAATGAGAGTGGTTTTTTAGGAGTAAAGCTGTGTCTTTGCCCGTCTTCAGTACATATTCCATGGTCTAAGGTCCATCGTGGCTCTGTTATGAGTTATTGTGGGTAATCTTATTCTGGCGCTTCACACGATCCCGTGATAGCGTGATAACGTGATAGCGTGATCCCTCATCTTCAAAGCCCAAGGTGTAATTTGTTTATAATCCTACATTAATGCAAAACACAGCATCCATCGTCAATGGTCCATGGTCTATTATCTATTGCCCCCAATCCAAACAATGCAAAATCATACCTGGCAGGATCTTCAGGGTCAAAACCTCTTAAAACTCCATCCAGTTCAGCAACTGCCTTTGCATCGTTTTGTTTGCGCTGTAACAGACCCAGCTTCCTGGCAGCATTTCCGGAATGAACATCCAGCGGGCAGGATAATTTTGAGGGAGAGATGTTTTTCCAGATACCGAAATCCACCCCGGCATCATCTTTACGTATCATCCACCTCAGGTACATGTTAATTCTTTTCGCTGCCGAACCGGAAAACGGGTCGGGAAGATGTTTCCTTGTCCTTACCAGATGCGGAACAGAGAAAAATTCTCTCTTCAGATGATGAATTGCAGGTTGAAGAGAATCTTCTGTCTGAAACCGGGTGAATATACCTTCATGTCCGTTCCATTTCTGATACAGACACTTCAGCCCCTCAATAAAAGTAAGCAGATCAGTGGAATTAAATGTGCGGTGTACAAATCCTTCGAGTTTCTCCAGATCTTTAGGTTTATGGCTCATTAAAAAATCATAGGGGGAACTGCCCATCAGGTTCATCATCTTTTTAGCACTGTTGATGATTGATGTCCGGTTTCCCCATGAAATAACGGCGGTCAGAAATCCTGCAATTTCTATATCTTCCTTAACGGAAAACATGTGAGGTACCTGGATGGGATCGGATTTAATGAACCCGGGATTATTATACCGGATCACTTTTTCATCAAGGAAATCCTTCAACTCCTGCAGGCTCGCTTCCATAGTAAGACCATTATTTATTGCAGCAGTGTAAAAATACGAATAATGAAATGGGATTCAAATGGTTTTCTGATATTTCGGTATTGGGTTATTGGGTTATTGGATTATTGGATATAGCCACTTAACAACGTTTCACTTGTATATAATTAATTTAAAAGTTTGAATATTAATTTGTTATAATTTGATAACTTAATGTTTTCCGTTTCATTTGCCGTGGAACCCCCATTTATATTGCTCCCTTTGGTCGCGAGCTCGT
The DNA here is from genome assembly GCA_964454295.1 of uncultured Bacteroidaceae bacterium. GTDB lineage: Bacteria > Bacteroidota > Bacteroidia > Bacteroidales > CAYVTV01. The sequence continues at coordinate 9,373 of CAYVTV010000149.1, read as the reverse complement.
AAACTCGGTTCATGTCCTTGTTGTGTGCGATAGTGCATGGGGGTTTCATCTGTTGAAGCTTTAGTGCCGCGTCTTCGGCAAGCCTCAGCCGGACAATGGGAGGAGCAATCTGCGCTAAAGCGAGGCGGGGTATAGCTTTTGTTCGTTTATCCATTCAGACATTCGTTGTGTCGTCCTAAAAAAGTTTACAAATTTATGGTTAATACTGATTACTATTGTTAACTTACTATTTTAAAATAAACTTTCCCTTTTCCGCCTCAACAAGCCAATTGATATAATTTCGTTGTTGAGACACAAAATGTTGATAAACAAAATTTTGTGTCTGTACGGCGGATTTTCATTTCGTCATTTTCCCAGGGGTTTTTGTAGGGGCTGGCTCTACAGCAAAAACCCCTGGCTGATATATTAATACCACCTGGGTATATTTACGGCTACGTGACAAGGACGCACAGCCGTGCGTCCTTACTCAACCACGTAACCACGTAACCACTCATCCACTTGTCACTCGTCACTTGTCCCCTTTGTCCCCTTTGTCCTTTTTCCTATCTTTGTATCCACATCCATCAACAAAATACAATAAATGGGGCTTCAATGCGGTATAATCGGCCTGGCCAATTCGGGCAAGACAACATTGTTTAACTGCTTATCCAATACCCGTGCAGAAACCGGCAAGTTTGCCTTCAGCTCAGGTAAATCGAATCTGGGAATAATAAATATCCCTGACAACAGGCTTTACAGGATTGCAGACCTGGTTAAACCACAGAAAATTGTACCTGCCACAGTGGAGATTGTTGATATTCCCGGGCTGACAAAAGGGTCCGGAAAAGGCGAAGGGATAGGGAACCGCTTTCTGTCCGACATCCGTAACACCGATGCCCTGATACATGTGATCAGGTGTTTTGATGATGATAACCTGCCTCATATAGAAGGCTCTGTTGATCCCGTGCGGGATAAGGAAACTGTGGAGTTCGAACTCCAGGTAAAAGACCTGGAATCGGTAATTAAAAAGATACAGAAGCTTGAAAAGGCGGCTAAGGTAGGTGAGAAAGATGCAAAACACGGACTGGAGGTGCTGAATATTTACAGGCAGCACCTGGAATCTTTCGGCTCTGCGCGAAACGCCCCTGTAGAAGAACGTGACAGGATATATATTGAAGATATTTTCCTCCTCACCGGCAAACCGGTTATGTATGTATGTAATGTGGATGAAGCCTCTGCTGTAAAAGGAAATTCCTATGTTGATGCATTAAGGGAAGCTGTAAAGGATGAAGACACGGAAGTGCTGGTCATCGCTGCAGCCATGGAAGCAGAGATAGCCGAGCTGGAAGATGAGGCTGACAGGCTCGCATTTCTCGAAGAAGCCGGTCTTTCTGAACCGGGAGTTAACAAGCTGGTTACTTCGGCATATTCAATCCTCAACCTGCAGTCGTTCTTCACCGAAGGTCCCAAAGAGGTGCGGGCATGGACAATAAAAAAAGGAATGACAGCCCAGCAGGCTGCCGGCGTTATCCACAGCGACCTGGAGAGGGGATTTATCAGGGCGGAAGTGATCAAATACGATGATTTCATTGCCCTGGAAAGTGAACACGCATGCAAAGAAGCAGGCAAACTGCATGTTGAGGGTAAGAACTATGTGGTTGGAGATGGCGATTTACTGCATATAAGGTTTAATGTATAGTATGGGTAAAGCTATATCTTTGCCCTTGGCAGGTTACGAAATCACCCCTTCGTGTACCTTCGTGACACCCTTAGTGTCCTTTGAGGTTAAAAACGTTATGAGTTTAACCACAAAGTACACAAAGTACACACAAAGGTACACGAAGATTAATTTTACTGGAATTTAATAAACAAAAACGTCAGTATTGAATTCTCCTCTTCTTTTGATATCACGATATTTCCGTTTCCGGCAGGCATCCTTGTTATTTATATTTCTTTTTATCCTTTCCATTCCATTTTCACAGGCACAGGAAGATAATTCAGAAACGCCCAAAGCAGAGATTTCCGCAACACTCGGCACGAGAGGAGAGGTATATATAGCCATCCCTCTTACCCGGCATAAATCTGCTGCAGAATTGGCAAAGCACTTCAGCCTGGGGAAAATACATGAAGACACTGCTTTTTTCTTCATTACTGCAGAAGATACAACCGTGCTCTATTCGTCAGGGATACGTTTTTCGGTTGAGCCGGCACCTTCTCTGACAGCCGCTTTTACGATGGCCTCTTCAATTCCCGAAGTTCTGCAGGGACTGGCATATCCTACCTATTCCCAATACCTGTCCATAATGGGTTCTTTCAGGGATAATTATCCGGACATGGTAATTATTGACACCATAGGATATTCCATCAACAACCGGCTTATTCTGGCGGCGAGGATACAGACACAGGAATATCCGCCTGAAGTCAGGCCTGTAGTTTTCCTCAGTTCCACCATGCACGGCAATGAACCGCCGGGTTATGTGGTTTTGCTGATGTTGCTGAACGAACTGACACAGCAATACAACACATCCGCAGAGATAAAGAATCTACTCGACAAGGTGACACTCATCATCAATCCCCTCGCCAATCCCGACGGGACATACTTTTACAGTGACACTACAGTCTATGGGTCCCGGCGGACCAACCTGAACAATGTGGATCTGAACAGGAACTTCCCTGATCCTTATAAGGGATGGCTTCCGGGCGGAGCGAGGCAGCCTGAGAACCTCGCTATGATGAGCTATATGGAGAAAGTCCGTCCCTCACTGTCGGCCAACCTGCACAGTGGTGCCGAAGTGGTTAACTATCCGTGGGACTGGGGGACAAGTGAGGGTTCAGGTATTGCCAATCCTCATCCCGATAACGACTGGTTCCGGCTTGTCTCGTCAGAATATGCCGATGCTGCAAGGAATGGATTTCCCGGTTACATGAATCTTTTCCCCGGGGGAATAACAAACGGGGCTTACTGGTACGTTGTTTACGGCGGCCGCCAGGATTATGTCACTGGTTTTCTCGGGGGAAGGGAACTAACGCTTGAAATATCCGATGAATTCATTCCTGAGGCATCGCAGCTTCACTGGTTTTACGAAAGGAACAGGGATGCACTGGTAAATTATGCCAGGCAGGCAACATACGGGCTGCATGGAAAGGTTACCGATGCAGTGACCGGCGATCCGCTAGGGAAAGTGGAAATGCGGTTACAAGACCACGACTCATATCTTTCCGTCATTCATTCCGACAGTATTTCAGGGGCTTTCCACAGGTTTGTCAAAGGGGGAAATTACAGGCTTGTGTTTACCAAGGAAGGATACCCAGAGTATATTTCCGAAGTAAGCATCACGGATTATGAGCGGATTGACATGGAGATAAAGCTTACGCCTCCTGCATTCACCTCTTATCCCAATCCGTTCAGTAATGAGATGTATGTTAAATTCTTTGCTTCTTCTGCAGGCTCAGCAAAAGCGGAAATTTACTCATTAACAGGGCAGATCATGTATTCTGCCACCTATACCGTTGATGAAGGGTATAATATTCTTCTCATTGAAACGGATGTTCCTTATGGAATGTACATCCTGAAGGTAACGACGGATGAGGGGGGTTGGAAGAGGCGGATTATGAGGGTGGAGTATTAACTATTTCAGCATATCAGACCATGGCTTAATCCAAAATCCTGCGATTTGTTTGGAATCATTTAAAACAACTCGTACCTCAAGCTTTTTGTTGCTATTCCCGAAGTCACTTTTAAACCGGAAAATCTGAATTGCAGTGCTATTCCCCTGTATCCATGTTTCGGCATACTCCAGACCCTGAAAATCACCGAACATATCTTTAAGCTGCTTATAAACCGCTTTTTGATTTTCTTCGGTCAGCTGATTTTTGAGAGTACTAATTGCCTCATCCTGAAATTGATAATACTCACCATTTTTTAATTTTGTGAGATAATTTGTCGCAAAATCGTTGGCAATCTTCAGATTTTCTTTATTTACTTCCGAATCAGGGATTTTTTTAAAATCCTGACTGCATGAATTCAAACAAAATAAGATTGAAATGCTTAAAATGAGAGTAATTGATTTCATGATATATGTTTTTAAGATTAAAAAATGAATTCCCACACGAGTAGCGATTTCAGAAACTACCAGGCCGATAATAAATGAAACACCCGAATAAGCACGAAACCGTAATGTTTTATGACTGTGTCAGGCTTAGCTGCCTTTTATCTGTATTCCTGATTTTAAAATTTCATATACAACCGGATTGTCTGGATTAAAATCAGTATATACAAATGGATGGGGTTCAATTCTCAAATCAACTTTTCTTCGCAATTTCATCATATCAATCTGAGTATCTATTATGTCTGAAGCATTTTTTACAACAATCGCTATATCAATATCACTGTCCGCATGGTATGTCCCTTTTGCAAATGAACCAAACATGAAGGCCTGCAGAATAACATATTTATTACTAATTGTATCAATATACTCAGCGGCTATTTTTAGAGCTTCTCTTTTATCTATGACTGTAATTTTTTAATTTTCTCATACTAAACAGTGATTGAAAATCTCATGATCACATTTATTAAATTAACGTGAGTTCGACATAAATATCACCTAAAAAGTTATAATGAAGATTGTTCCATCCTTAGTGTATGTTAACATAATTCTAACTTAATTTATCCAGGCATTTTATAGCCCACGGGCTGAAAGCCCATATTAATTCAGCCCAACGGCAACGCCTTGGGTTAACCATGATTACCATTTCCATTTTCCCGTCACAGGTTTGCCGTCGGCAAACCTGTGACGGGAAAATGATGATTGCGTGATTCTAATCCCAAGGCGCTGCCGTTGGGCTGAATTTAATAGCCCTTTCAGGGCAAAAATCACATACTTATTCATCTAAGTTGTTATATTTAAATCATATATAAATCATAGAAAATTTCAGTTATCTCGAACTCACGTTAAATTAATCCTTCAGGATATGCAAATTTGAAATTATTTCTTTACGCTTACTTTCATCTACTCTTACTTTTAAAGCAAAATCGCTCCAGTTCTTAACAACTTTATTGATTTCATCTATGATCTGTTCTCCCTTTTTGATATTATTTGCCCTGGCTATAGTCATCAAGTCATATTTATTGATTTCCTTATGCTTCCCGTTTACACTTAATGTTTGCCTGTTAACCCATACATTTGCCGGATCAAATGAATAACACACATCATAGGCTGGGGCTAATTCCCATACTCCATCCTTTTTCAGCCGGAATGAAAAATTCTTTGTATGATCATCGCAATTTGTTGCCAGTACATTAAACACCATTCTTCTGAACATCTGCTCTGCCTGCGGATACGGAAGTCTTAACATGCGCATGGTTTGAAATACCTGTTCGTATCCATACCCGAAAAGATTTCCATAATCAAAATGATTTATTCCGCATAAAGTTTGAATATGGTGTTTGGTGTTGCTGCCCTCGCGATCGAAACGCCTGGTCATAAAGTGTGCCCTGCCATTTTCTTCAAGCAGATCGCATTCTGTCATTTCAATACCACATTCTTTTGCCATCAGATGATACGCATATTCAACCCGACCCCAGCCATGGCTATCACCAAACTGAACTTCGCTTACACCATCAAGTTTTAACAACCAATGTGAAAATCCATGTGGAACCTTTGTTTGTCCCGACCGAACTTCCTTAGTGTTTTCATTAAAGGCTATCAGTGCTTTTGGCCTTGCCCCTCCCGGCGAGGTGCCAATTTTTATGATCTGCTCCATTGACTGCTGTTCATCCGGATTCAATCTGGTTTCAAAATTTTCACGGTTTGAAAGCATCTTTCGGGCAATTTCAACCAGACTTTTTACCTCAACTGAGAAAGTATTTTTACTCGCCTTTATCTTACCCGGTTCAAATTCCAAAGCTCCCATTCCACGGGTACCAATAAAACAAAGCCTCTCAACAGGGCTCATATTTTCAGGAGCTCTTCCGTTTTGTGCCAGCCATTTATCAATCAATAAATTTCCGTATTTATCAGGCAGAGAATCTGCCAATAAGCCGGGCAATCCTTTAAATGTATCCTGCAGGCTATCTTTTGATGGCAATAATTCGGGGAAACTATATACCCGATCACCATTTCGTAAAGGCATCTTTAAAGGCGACAGATCCCACTGTTTTTCCAGAAACTTTTTGTCGTACTGAAAATCGGCCAGACTTCTTTTACTGTCCCAGGTTACAGCACCTGCTATTGTATCCCATATTTTCACAAGAGCATAATCTACCATCCTATATCTTCATTTAAATCAGGTTCCGGATTCTTCTTTCCTGCACGTAATCGCTTCTTCTCTTTCATTCTGACATATTCCATGGGGCTTATTTTATCATCGGGGGTGAATATATCCAGGAGATGCAAGAGGTTAAGCACTCTTAATATTTGTATCAGTGAATTCAAAGTAACAGATTCTCCATTTTCGATCTGAACAATTGTAGAACGATTTAACCCTGCATCTTTAGCTAATTGTGCCTGCGTTTTATCTTTCCGCAATCGTTTTTGCTTTATAAACTCACCTATGGAAGCAATTATCCCTTTATCGCTCATTGCCATCCAGTTTTTGCTGGCATTTTCCATCATTATAGATCTTTTTGATATTTATCGCTGGCATTTTCCATCAAATATATAAAATAATTTAATATAATTTACACATTTAGCATGATTTATACAATTTGATCCATGAAATTTTCTAAAACTAAAGTTCCTGCAATGATAATGGAAGCAACTGATTTTCTGCCATGCTGTAGTAACCGAAGGGTAGTTTATTTTTTTGAAATCAGATTTGTCAATGCACTTTCAAGCTCAGGAAAAAGAAAGTTGTAACCTGCTGTCCTGATTTTGTCTGATGATACTCTGCTGCCTTTTAAAAGAATTGAAGACATCTTTCCATATAATATTTTAATTACAATTGCCGGAATATCAGGAAACCAAAATGGTTTTTTAAGAACACGAGCCAAGGTTTTAGTAAAATCTCTGTTTGTCTTGTGATCGGGTGCTACCGCATTATAAGCACCATTCATTTGTGTGTCTTCAATGGCTTTGATGTATATACCACATAAGTCGTCAATATGTATCCAGGGCATATACTGTCTGCCATTGCCGATTGCTGATCCAATTCCTGTTTTAACCGGTATTATCATTTTTGCTAAAGCCCCTCCTTGTCTTGTTAAAACAATACCTGTTCTGATTTTTACTGTTCTTACTCCCAATTTCTCAAAACTATCTGCCGGTTGTTCCCATTGCCGGCAAGTCTCTCCGAGAAAGTCACCGGAAGGAGGATCGGCTTCACAGAATATTCTGTCTGAGGTAACTGTCCCGTAATATCCAATTGCTGAGGCAGATATAAATGCTTTCAGTTTATTGTTTTCCATGAATTTTTCGAAAATTAGCTGTCCTGAATTAACACGGCTGTCAATTATCAGCTGTCTTCTTTTTGTTGTCCACCTTTTATCCCCGATATTTGCTCCTGCAAGGTGAATAATGTAACCGGCAGTTTCAACAGCTTCTTTTTCGATAACTTTTTTGTCCAGGTCCCAGTGATAAATTTGTGTGTCTGTATTTTGTCGGTTTGTTCGGCTTAAAATAGCAACACGATATCCTTTGTCTTTTAATTTTTCACAAAGCTGTCTGCCAATAAGACCTGTCCCGCCACTGATTAAGATTGTTTCCATTTTCATTTTAATTGTCTCAAGCGGGAGTCTGTGTAAAAGCCCGTTTCAGCAAAATAAAGATAAATATAATTCCTGTTTTAAGTACATTTAGTATGCTTAAATTTTCCGGGTTGCGGGCTTTAATATAGTAAAGTGAAGACGTTTTTCAGGATGGGTAAGCAAAGGGATATTATTAATTAAGGTGAGTTCGATATAAATTCACCTAAATAACTTTAATGAGTATTGTTCTTGCTTTCTTGTATACTATCATGATTCTAACTGTTATTTGTTATGCATCATATTGCCCGGGCTGAAAGCCCGCATTAATTCAGCCCAACGGCAGCGCCTTGGGTTAAACAGAATTACCATTCCCATTTTCCCGTCGCAGGTCTGCCGTCGGCAGACCTGCGACGGGAATGATGATTGCGCGATTCTTACCCCAAGGCGCTGCCGTTGGGCTGAATTAAATAGCCCTTTCAGGGCAAAAACAACATACCTTTTTAGATAAGTGGTTATATTTAAATCATATAGAAAGAATCAAAAATTTTGTTTATATCGAACTCGCGTTAATTAATAACCATTCGGTCAGGTTCAATGATATATTTATGCATAAACAGTTCACTCAATTATTACAATTGAATGTATGTCAATTTTAATTATGTCAGTTGTCAACACCCCTTTTGAAAATGTATATTTCAACGGGATATTTTCAGGTTGAAGTGTTACTTTCTTTGGTTTTTCTTCAACCCGTATGGTTAGTTGCAGTGGTCCAACCGGTGGAATTGCATCAAAACGGGCAACCCTGGTATTGGCGTGTTCACCCGACATATTAATGAGATTAACTGCAAGTTTGTCATCCAGTCTGTTCACGGTAACCGATAAATAGTCGGTTCCGCTTACTTCCACCATCGGCTCAGGGAATAGTTCCCTTGCGAGCGAATGGATGAAATCCCTGTAAACCGGATTGGCCATTTGCAGATAGTTTCTTCCCATGTTAAAATAAACGCCGGCTATTTTCCCTTTACCGACTGAAGTAATGGTAGCAGCAGGTTTAGAGGGAAAGCGAAAATCGGCAGCGGAAAAAACCTGACCAAAGGGAACAGCATCCTCTCCGGGATTAAAATCCTGAAATGTACTGTTTATTCCTGCCATCTGCCCGTTCCATGCCAGATGTTTTGTAGCTGATGATGCAGTCCCTGTAAATTCAACCTGCAGCTGTTCCTGAAAAAGTTGTAAAGCATCGGGGCCAATGACCAGCAGGTTTCCGCCGTTATCAACATAATCGAGTAATTCCGCTATAAAACCATCTGTCAGGTACATACATTCAGGCACTACAATTAACGGATAGTCAGCCATTATTCCTGTGAGATGATGTTCCATGAGAATTTCCACTGCATTCTGCCTGTCGAGCAGCATATTCAACACTCCCTTTATCGGGTCGTTGATTTTTGATGAGCTACTGTATAATCTCTCCGAATGCATTTTGAAGTTGGCAGTGGAGTATAGCAAAGCGATCTGTGGCAACGGCTCGGTACCTGTGCAAAATGCTTGTCTTTCCCTGCAAAAGTCAGCAACATCCTTCATCAGTCTGAATGTCCAGGGTTTAATGGAGGCATCCCTGTTCTGCTGGAAATAAATCTGGTATCCGCCACCCATGGATATAACGGTAGCAGCGGCCTGCATAAGCTGTGCCGGAGATTTCAACACCGG
>CAYVTV010000148.1:0-10708 GCA_964454295.1 uncultured Bacteroidaceae bacterium | reverse complement strand
CCGGGCCCCAATATGGCTTACTTTTCTGAAGTAGTTGCATTAAAAAGAATGATTGATCATATTTACGGAAGAGATAATATTATAAAAAGACCCGACCGGCCAAATATGTTTATTAAAGAGATGGAAGTCAATGTAAATTATTTTAAAAAGATATTAGATAAAGCTCCGGTACCTTTAACCGAAAACTATATAAAAAAGTTTAACACCTTCAGCAGGAATTTAATGGATGGTATTACTTACTACAGACATCTTTTCAGTACTATCTGCACCCGTTTCCATTTCAATAAGAAAGAAATATTATCACAGTTGGATACACAGGCAGTGTACATTAAAGAAATATACCCTGTGGTATATGAAGAATCTCTTTCCAGGTAAGAATCATTTTAACTGCATCCGCCCTGTATCTTAATTACTTCCCTTTTAACCGGCTGACCTATATTTTTCAGTGAGTTTACCAGGCTTTGCATCCCTGTGGCCGACTGGCTTCTGAATGCATAAACCTCAAGCTCGTGTTTGGAGGCATCAGGCAGTGGTTCCTGCAATTCAAAAAACATCTTCCTGAATTCATCCGAACTTTCCTTTAAAATAAGGTTTTCCGACTTCCCGATAAACTTTGCCTTCAAACACGACATCTTCACCAGGGTATCATTGTCCGCATAAAACACATTGGTCTTAAGTCTTTGTTTAAAGATATGTTCCCATTGCCTGTCGAGGATCTGATCGAATGGTATATTAATAGCCATGGGAAGGTGATAGGCCTCATATTCCTCAGGGGAACGGACGTCAATAATATTCAGCTGATAATAGTTGTTCACAATCTCAGAAGCCAGTTTATCGGCATTGATTTCTTTAAAAACACAGGTTTGCTGTCTTTTTGCCTCAGCAATTCTGCTTAGAATAATTTCTTCCTTCCCGGGTAAAATTACCACTGTTGCGAGAATGACAAATGGCATAACAGCGAGGACAGCATATTTTCGCAGTTGCAAAGCGGGAATGTCATTTGGTCTTTTATTCACCCTGTTCTCAATGATCCAGGTGGCAACAAATGCCGCCACTGCGACAAAAGCAAGGAGGAAGCCGAACAATTCCATGGATAAGCCCAGCTGGTCGTTAATTCTCACCTGTCCTATTTCATCGGCAAGGTACAATTTTTCCAGTATCGGATATCCTTCAGTAAAAGCGATAATGCCAAGCAAGGAACCTCCCAGGAAAGCCATTGCATCCAGTTTTCCTATGGCAGCAGCACAAACACTTGTTCCCGGGCAGAATCCCCCGATGATAAATCCGGCACCCATTACTACTCCTCCCACCAGTGCCGATCTCAGGAAAGTAGGATTAATATATATAATGCTCAGATCGAGCAGTCCGTAATGTCCGAGTAACAATACTCCTGCCATGGCAGTTACGCCTGCGGTAAAGAATACTCTTAACACGGTGAAGTCATATCCGTAAAACAGTCCTACCAGCTTTTTCGTGGATGAGAAACCTGCCTGTTCCAGGATAAAGCCGAAAGCTATTCCAACCAGAACGGCAATAACAAGATTAAATTCGTCACTTATAATAAAAGGTACTAAAGGTCCCATAACAATTTAATTTAGCCAGAGTTTTCTGAAAAAATAAGCCAGTGCGTAGCCTGCGCCAAAGATAGCCATCATAGTGAGTATCCCGCCGAAAGACATCACGGCCATTCCGGAAAGAGCAGCGCCACTGGTGCACCCCCTGCCCAGTTGCGAGCCAAAGCCAAAGAGTGCGCCGCCGGCTACCGCTCCGATAATACGGACGGTATTTGTAACACGGGGTCCCTTTTCGAGTTTCAGTCCTATCCTGTTGCTGATAACCCCTGAAAAGAAGGCACCTATAAATACCCCCAGCACTTCAAACACCAGCCAGTTTCTGAGAGGCCCTTCAGGATTGGCTTCAGCAAACTCCTTATAGTAAAGGGAGTTCCGGGCATGCTCCGGGGCAGCCGATTCAACAGCCGCAATTACCACTCCCCGGAAAGCACCACTGGCCCCAAGTCCTCTGCCTGTAATGAAGATTGTCACCAGCAAAAGCAGCCCGAGTAACACTCCGGCGAGGTAAGGATTCATGTAGGGTTTTGGTTCCATAAAAAATATTTAAGATTCAAGATTCAAAATTCAAGATTCAAAATTCAAGATTCAAGATTCAAAATTCAAGATTCAAAATTCAAGATTTCAGATTACTTATTGCAAGAATTTGTGTAATCTGGAATTTGAAATTTGGAATCCTGAATCAAACTTCTCACCCGTCACATCTCACTTCTCACATCTCACTTCTCACTTCTCACTTCTCACTTCTCATTTCTCACTTCTCATTTCTCATTTCTCACTTCTCACTTTTCTTCCTCCTCCATCTCCTCATACCCCGTAATCATCGCCCTGATATTCGATGTCGGTGTCTTCCCTGTGGTTGTCATATACACATGGATCACCAGGAAAACCATTAGAAGAAAAGCACCGAGTGTATGCCAGAAGGCAATACTTTCGAGCGATATCTCCTTTATCACCACAACATCATTTTTATCAATGGTTTTATGAAACATATACAGCAAACCGGAAATAATCGTCACCGGTACCAGGAAAAGCTTAAATCCCAGATATACAATTCTTTGAAGGGGATTCAGCTTTGACAGTTCGGTTTTCTTAATCGGGTGCTTTTCCCCTTTAAACATCCCGACAGAATAGTATCGGATTTGTGCTTTCAGATTTTTAAGGGTGGGAATGTATTGTTTCCACTCCCCGGTAACGACATGCCAGAAAATGGCAAAGATAATAAGTGCTATCAGCAGCCATGAAGCATGCCGGTGAAAGCGTGCAGCCTGTTCAAAACCAAAAATCGTTAAGCTGCCATGCACTTCAAATCCGGTAACAGCCAGAAAAATGATCAAGACAGCCTGAGTCCAGTGCCAGAATCGTTCAAAGCCTTTATAAATGTAAACTTGTTTCATGCGGACAAATATTAATTATGTTATTGCAAATCAATAAGTTCTATTTACCTGTCGGCAAATGGGCATGGAACCTCCATGTTTGTTCATGTCCTTGTTGCGTACGTCAGTGCATGGAGGTTTCATCGATATTTTTAGATTTCAAATTCCAAATTTCAAATTCCAGATTCCAGATTCCAAATTTCAAATTCCAGATTCCAAATTCCAGATTGCATATTGCTAACCTTAATCCCGCCGGCTGAGCTTGCCGAAGCCCAGATTTCAGATTGCTATTGCAAGCGCTTATGTAATTTGGAATCTGGAATCAGGAATTATAAATCCCCCGTCATGTTCACCTCAAATCTTTTATTTTTCACCGACACAATAATCCTCATCAACGCATGGATGATCACCCCTGCCAGGGAGATGAAAAACAGAAATGTGCCAATGCCATCCAGTGTTTTGTTATGATCGCGTCCCGGCAGGTAAAAGCCTGCAAGGTGGGCAAGGCGCCCGTTATTCCGGGTGTGGCACTCGGCACAGCCCACTGACTGAGACTTCGGTGCGACCATGTGATTTACAGGCCAGAAAGTTATTGTTTCGGCAAAATCATATTCCCCGCTGTAGGGCAGTCCCACCCTTTTCATTCCTGCTTCAGCTGCATTGTGCCAGTTGAATTCCTTCCAGTAGGCACTGTCACCCATGGTTTCGGAATACAATTTAGGCTGAATGAGCCTGTTATATTTCTTATCGTAAATCTGGTTACCAACGTGTATCTTTACGGGAACGATCCTGGATTCCTGGTCGTCATGCGACCCGAACAGGGTGTTCATTTTTACAGGCATATCCTTTATGGTATCTCCCAGCAGATAATGATCGGCGGTGCCGTTAAACCACATGTAGTCGGGTTGCACATTCTTTTCCCACTTAAAAGCCCCTTTTATGGATAAATAAATTTCATTCCCGTCTTCATCTATTTCAGCGTAAGGTTCACCGTCTTTTAACCTGCCTGCTTCAGACCACCTCCATTCCATCTTTGTGGCGTTAACCTTTGCAAATTCAGGGATATGGCATGCCTGACAGGAAACCTTGGCATTGTGGCGGTTGAGGATATCGTCAAAATGGGGAGTGCCGGTATGGCATTGCTCGCAGGTTGCACGCATAGTATTTGTGGAAGACACAGAATAGAGCCGCCCAAGCATCTGGTGGTTCTTAGCGGTATGACAGGCCACGCAGGAAAGGTCCATGCCGTTAGCAGCCATATGGACATCAGTTTCCCTGTCGCAGGACAACTGCGCAGCCTCCAGGTCGCCATGTTTCACGTTATTTCCCCCACCGCTGAAAAAATGACAGCTCCCGCAATTGATCCTTGTGGGTTTACCTACGTGCTGGGCTACATTTTTCAGATTAACCGAACGATCGGGATATCCGGCAAGGGATGCCCCTTTGAAATACTCCTCACTGTTATCATGGCAAACCATGCAATCCACATTACGGGAATTATTAAAATCGTACAGGTCGTTGGTCATCCCAAAGCCGATATGGCATTTTGCACAGGCCTGCTCATTGGTACGGGAACCAATACAATAGTTGTTCAGCACATTTTTCTTTCCGGCAGTGGATATTCCCCTTCCCTCCACGTAGGATACCCTCTCCCAGTTCCAGTGTGAGGACTTCATCACTTCCTTATGTCTTTCCGTATGACAGGAGTTGCAGGTCTCCGTCACATCCTGCGGGGTTTTGAACTCTTTCTGCAGTTCGGGCAATTTGCTGTGATCGATGGAAGAAATTGGCTTGATTGCATATTCCTGTTTTAACTTCTCGAGCTTCAGATTATGGTATTCTTCGGTATGAAAAAAAGCTTTGAAGAAAAGTGCAAGGAAAACTGCCAGGATTGTAATTGCAATAGCCTTATTCATAATTAATTATATTGGCATGATACATTAATCATTGTGACAGGAAATATACAAATTATTTTTACGTGATTGCAAATAACATGGAAAAATATATAGATATGTAGATTTTTTACGAGGAAAAGTGGTTACGTGGATGAGAATGAGGGATCGCGTTATCACGGGATCGCGAGATCAAGTGGAGGGATCTGGTTAATAAGGGATCATGGGATTACAGGATCGGACATAATTGAGTGGTTGCGTGGATACGTATTCTGTAGGGACAAACCTATGTGTTTGCCTTTTTAAGGGATCACTATATCATGGTGAACCGTAGCAGGGGGTTTCAATATAATAGCCAGAGGTTTTTGTAGAGACAGGGCATGCCCTGTCTCTACAAAAACCCCTGGAAAAATGACGGAATGATAATTCGCCGTACAGACACAATGTTTTGTGTCTCAACGAAATAATATCGATTGGCTTATTGAGGCGGAACAGAGAGCGCTAATTTAAGGAACAGTAATTAAAACACATTTAGTATTAATAATAGTTCGTTATGTTTTTACAACATGTTGATAATAAGTACTTCATAATTTTATTTAAATATTATTTATTCTGTAGACAATTAACACTTTGCGCCTTCGCGCCTTTGCGTTTTTTTTAAAATTTAACGAACTTTTGTATTAACCAAAAAACGTAAACCTTTTTCAGGACAAGACATGAAACCTTTTGCGTTCCTTTGTGAAATGCTTTCCGCGAGCGCTGAAGCTACTCAGCGCCGCGTCTTCGGCAAGCCTCCGGCGGCCGAAGGGAGGCGCTGTGTCCTTCGTGGTTAACATAATACGTATTGAATCACATTAAATATCACCTAAGGCAAAGTTTAAATTTGAATCTTTTGGGATGGTTGCTGTAAATATTCTTAACTATTAATAATCAATATTCTAATACTTTTTTTTATGTGTTGATAAACTTAACTCCTGAAAAACTTGACTTGTATAAATATTATATTGTATTTTTAGGAAAGTAATCGTGGGTGTATTTTGAAATATTAATGTAAACCATTGATAACATAATTATTAGCTTTTATGCTTTACTCCTTCCTCCCCACCGGTCAGCTACCTGACCGATAATACACATCATCATAAATTATAAATCTTATAAAAATGAAACGAGCCTTTGTCATTACAGCATTGGTTATTTCGGTTGCTTTAAGCCTCCATTCACAGCAACCTGTTAAGATCCTCGATTTTTATATGGGTATGAGCAAAGAAGAGGTCAAAGACATCTACACCAGAATGAAAGAAGTTCCTGTAGCCCAATATGTATCGATAGAACCCGGCCGGTATCGTGATCAGATCAAAGTTGACAATGAATTCAGCAGTATGTATAATAAAATTGACATCCTGTATGACGATAACGGGAAGGTAAACTGTAATACACTTTTTGTTCCTGCTGTTGCCTGCATGGTGATATTTATACCAATTTATACCGGCAAAAAGAAAATCGAAGAAGAGCTTAAAAACAGAGAAGACAACTAAGATAAAAATACATTCAATTCCTTAACTCAACTTTATGAAAACGAAACAACCATTAGTAAGTATCCCGTTAATCCGGCTATACTTTATCCTTTTTACCGTTGCCATTCTCCTTTTGCCTTTTACCTTTTTCCTTTTGCCTTTATACGCTCAACCCCCTGAGAAAATGAGCTACCAGGCGGTTATCCGTAATGCAAGCGAACAGCTGGTAACTAATCAGAGCATTGGTGTCCGGGTGCAGATACTTCAGTCATCGGAAGTTGGAGATGCAGTTTATATAGAAACACATACACGCACCACCAATGCTAACGGGCTGGTAACTCTTGAAATAGGGGGCGGCGATATTGTGCTGGGTTCATTCACGGACATCAACTGGAATAGCGGCCCTTATTTCCTGAAGACCGAGACAGACCCTGCCGGTGGAACAAGTTACAGTATAACAGTTACAACCCAGTTACTGAGCGTGCCCTATGCTCTTCAGGCAGAAAGTGTTACTATAGAGGCTGACCCGGTATTTGCAGTATCGCCGGCGTCAGGAATCACAGGCTCCGGCATCACCAACTGGAACACCGCTTTTGGCTGGGGTAACCACTTAGGGTTGTACAGGCCGGTTTCATGGGTCCCTTCATGGAAGGAAGTCACAGAAAAACCAACGGAGTTTACGCCTTCGAGACATTCACATTCCACCTCGGATATCACAAGCGGCAGATTGCCGGTAGCTAACGGGGGTACAAGCGCTACCAGCTTTAATTCCGGCGAAGTTTTAATTGGCAACGGGACCGATGCCATAACCACCCTGTCGAGAAAAGGCATAGATATCCGTGCTGATTTTCCACCCGAAGCCCATAGCCATGCTGCAAATGACATCAAATCCGGAACCCTGGCGGTGGAAAGGGGTGGAACAGGGATTAGTTCATATACTGCCGGTAGTTACATCCGTGTATTAAATGCTACTACTTTGGAGCAGCTTACTTCTCAAAAGGTTCTTACCGACATAGGTGCAGCACCAAAATCACATACCCACGGTAATATAACTAACGATGGTAAAATTGGCACTACGTCCAACCGACTGGTTATGACCGGTACCGGCGGAGCTTTAACAACTATAGCAGGCACTGCCGAAGGACAGATGCTCTACTGGAATGGCTCTGCATGGGTAAACGTTGAGCCGGGCTCTACAGGGCAGGTATTAACTTTCATCAATGGAGTGCCAACATGGAGAGGCACGGAAGTTGGAATGAATGATGTATATAATCCGGCCACCGGTAAAATATGGATGGACCGCAACCTGGGAGCCTCACAGGTGGCTATCTCAAGTACTGATGCCAATTCCTATGGACATTTGTACCAATGGGGACGAGGCAACGATGGACATTATGTAAGAACCTCCGGCACAACCACTACCCTGAGCAGCAGCGATGTTCCCGGTCATGGGAATTTCATTATTAGCCCCGCTAGCCCCAATGATTGGCGTAGTCCACAAAACGACAACCTTTGGCCGGGCGGTTTGAATAACCCATGCCCAAGCGGTTACAGGGTGCCAACGGAAGCGGAATTAAATGCAGAGAGATTGAGTTGGAGCAGCAACAATGCCGCCGGAGCATTTGCCTCTTCATTGAAAATGCCTCTGGCAGGATACCGTACCACAAATGGTTCGCTTAGCGGTGTGGGCACCTATGGCTTCTATTGGTCGAGTTCCATAAATGCTGCCTACTCTCGGAGCATGAACATCGATAACAGCTATGTTGACATACTTACCAAAAGCCGGGCGCAAGGAGGCTCTGTTCGCTGTATAAAAGAGTAGAAAGTTGAAAGTCGAAAGTGAGGTGTCAGCATATTTTTAAATGCGTATCCCTGATTTTTGTTTTAACGAACATTATTAACTTTATCGACTGTATGTACTTTATAAACTAACTTTGAAATTTCAAACTTTGAGCCTACTCCAAAAAGATATTTTTTCAATTTTATAAAAAAGAATTGCCACAGATTACTCAGATTATCAATTAATTAATACAGATTAATCTGTGAATCTGTGGCTATGTTTGAAATAATATGACTTCTCAGAGTGTACTCAACTTTAGATTTAAAATTTCAGGGAAAATAGTCGGATTTTATCCACGAATCAAACAATACGAATGTGATTCCAATATGGTTTGTCCTTTTTCTGTGCATCTCTCCCATTTGTATTTTTGCACAGCACAATGTCACCGGCATCTTCCCTGCCCTTGCCGGTCAGAGAGTCAGACTGGAAGGTTTTAACGGGTTTGAAACCCGTCCCATTGCAACTGTCCTGGCAGATAAATACGGGAAGTTTTCGTTAAGCTATTCACACGTGGATTACGGCATGGGATATCTCATTTCGGAGGATGAAAAACCCTTTATTGTGATACTAAGTGGTGAGGACATTGAATTGAAGGGTGAAACCCTTGGTTATCCCGAAACCATTGTAATACTTAAAGGCACACAAAATCAGCTTTTCGGTCAGTATGCAACAGAGCATCCCCGCCGGGAGCAGGCCCTCAGTGCATGGGATTTCCTGGCGAAAATCTATAGTCTGGATTCACTATTTGCCGGTCATGATACGCCTAAAAATGCCATTCAGGCTGAAAAGCATCGCATCAAAGAAGAGGACAGGATGTTTCTTGCAGAGTTGGATCCTGATTCTTATGTAAGCTGGTTTTTACCCGTGCGCAAGCTGGTGAGTTCAGTCCCAACCATTGCTCAGTACCGCACCGAAGAAATCCCGGTTGCCCTGTCAGCCTTCAGGAGTATTGACTATACAGATCCGCGCCTTTATAAAAGCGGCTTACTTAAAGATGCCATCGAAAGCCATTTCTGGCTTATCGAAAACAGCGGCCGTTCACTGGATTCGGTTTTCATTGAAATGAACAAATCCATAGACCTTCTGATTGCCAACATTAAAACAGATGAGAAAAAGTTCAACGAGATTACCGATTACCTGTTTAAACTGCTGGAGCGCCGCAGCTTGTTCGGATCATCCGAATACCTGGCGTTGAAGATACTGAACGAAACAAGCTGCACCATTAACAACGACCTTGCCGCCCAGCTAGAAAGCTACCGTGCCATGAAAACCGGAAATATCGCACCCGACTTTGTATTTCAGGAAGACTGCCTAGCCCCCGGCTATGCACCTGCCGGTATTCCGCAAAAGCTATCTGACATTAAGAGCAAATATACCCTAGTGGTATTTGGAGCAAGCTGGTGCCCGACATGCCCTGAAGAACTTTATCAGATTGCCCTGTCATACCAGAAATGGAAAAACCATGGAGTAGAAGTCGTTTTTGTATCCCTCGATGAAGACAAACAGATGTTTGAAAACTTTGCAGGTATTTTTCCTTTTACCAGTGTATGCGATTATCAGAAATGGGATAGCCCCATTGTAAAATCCTGGCATGTTTTTGCCACTCCCATCTTATATCTGCTGAATGACAAACGGGAAATTCTGCTCAGACCCAATTCAGCTCAACAGATGGAAGCCTGGGTGGAATGGTACCTGGTACAGGGGAATAAATAAAACCGACCGGTATAAGGAAATCGCCATTCACAATCCCGGCCCCAGCGATGATGATGAATACCTGATATTCTGGTATGATGGAAATAGCATTATTGAAATGGCGCACCTTTCCAGATGGCCAGTGTTTTTGGGTAACGGGATCGTATATGTTGATAACTGGGAAGGGTTCTGGAAAAAACGTGACAAATATGTCCTTAATGATGCCAACAGGGAATTGAACCTTGTACCACAATATGCCTATTTCGTGGGAGTCAGAGTGAAAGTGGAAAACAGCTTTACTATTTATAAAAATAAGGACCTGAAAGATATTGTGGCTTATCTGGGTAAAGATTCGGAAATTGAACTTTTAATCTGCGATACGGAAAACAAAAACTGGCCGGATTATCTCTATCTGATTAAATCAGGTTCGGGATTAACAGGATGGGCATCGTTTACTGTAATCGGGAAAAATTCAACAGGTTTTCCTTATGCGGATTGACAAATGGACGGGAAGTTGTAGCAGGATGATCTGTCACACTTTATTTAAATCCCGTGAAACGGTGATCCCTCGATCCCGTGATCCCGTGATCCCTAAACTTCAAAGCCCATGGTGTAATTTGTTTATAATCCTTCATTAATGCAAAACACAGCCTCCATGGTCTATGGCCCATTGTCTATAGTCTATAGTCCATGGTCTATCATCCCCCGTCCCACAATTTTTCCCCCTCCCCCGCCACATTTACCCAAATTCATTTAAATTTGCAATGAATTAAGATACTCATGAAAAAAGTCATCCTCCCTATACACCTCCATTCCCTTGCAT
>CAYVTV010000147.1:7014-10734 GCA_964454295.1 uncultured Bacteroidaceae bacterium | reverse complement strand
CAGCGATAATGGAGACTGAAATAGCCCTTTCACTCACACCCATCCTGGTAGCAATGATAATTGCATTTTCAATGAGCAGGTCGGCCCCCAGTATCAGTCCGGCACAGGAACCCAGCGTGATGAGCGTGGCGATGAGGAGGCTGTATTTCTGTTTTTCCGGTATTTCATCGGATTTGTTCTGTTGAATACGTGAAAACCGTAAGGAAAAAACAACATATAATAAAATTAATCCGCAAAAAATCATTCCTTCAGCCCTGTTTAGCACCCCGTTAACTACAAACAGGTAAAACAAAACACTTGAGATCATCATAACACTCCAGTCGGTTATCACCGTGCTTTTTCTTATAGATATAGGGGAGAGTATGGCGGCGAGAGCCAGAACAAGAGCTATATTGGATATGTTCGATCCGACGACATTACCTATAGATATCTCAGGGTGCCCTTTCAGGACTGCCTGCATGCTGACAATAAGTTCAGGGGAGGAGGTGCCGAAGGCGACAACGGTTAATCCTATTACAAGTGTGGATACATTAAAATGACGTGCAAGGGATACGCTGCTTTTTACCAGATAATTACCGCTTACCAGCAGGAGGATAAAACCGAGAGCCGAATAAAGATACTCCATACAAAGCAATGAATTTTTTCAGAAAGGCTAAATTTACTCCGGGATGTCAGTCGGTATAATAATTATCATTCACATCGGTTGCAATATCCCTGGCATTTTTCTCAATATCGCTTTTCACTTCATTGATGTCATCCAGAATTATTTCATTGGCTTGCTTGTGAATATCTTTTTTTACCTCATTAATATCTTCCATTATTTCAGAGGAGCTTTCCTTTAGTTCATTTTTTATTTCATCAGATGCTTTCTTAAATTCCCTCAATCCTTTTCCTATCCCTTTGGCAACTTCGGGAATTCCCTTAGAGCCAAAGAGCAGGAGAACAATAATGAAAACAATAATAAGTTCCTGCCCGCTGATAAATAAAATGCTCGCCAACATGTGTAAAACTTTTTACAAAGATACTGGAAAAAATATCTTTATATTAAAGAAACAGGTGATAATAAATGAAATTTATTTTGCCTCTTTTTCTCCCATCCGTCTCTTTAATGTTTCATACACCAGTGGTGAAGCGATGAACAGGGAAGAATAGGTTCCTACGATAATACCCAGAAGGAGGGCAAATGTAAATCCTCTGATGACTTCCCCGCCAAAGAGGAATATGATCAGAATTACCAGAAACGTAGTGAAGGAGGTACTGAAAGTACGGCTTAACGTGCTGTTCAGCGCTCCGTTTATAGTTTCATAATCAGCTCTTTTTCTGAATAATTTCCTGTATTCCCTTATCCTGTCGAAGATTACCACCGTATCGTTGATAGAGTACCCCACAACAGTAAGGATGGCTGCAATAAATGCCTGGTCGACTTCGAGAGAAAAAGGTAAAACTCCCCAGAATAATGAAAATAATCCCAGGACTATCAGAGCGTCGTGAACGAGTGCTGCAACGGCACCTACCCCGAATTGCCAGGTGCGGAACCTGATAATAATGTAAATGAAGATGATGATCAATGCCAGGCTTATTGCCAGAACAGCCTGCCTTTTAATGTCGTCAGCGATGGTTGGACCCACTTTTTGTGAGCTCTTAATATAATCATCTGAATCAATAAATTGTTGTATGCTTATATTTTCATCAATGTAATTACGGAGTCCTGCGTAGATCTTTGTTTTAATAATTGAATCCACCTCAGGGGAGTCGTCACTGATAAGGTACTTTGTTGTTACCCTTACCCTGTTTTTTTCACCGAAGGTTATTACCTGGGGCATTTCGCCGAATTCAGCAGTCAAAGCCTGCCGGACATCACCGGTAGCTATTTCTTCGGGAAATTCAATAACATAGTTACGTCCCCCCGTGAAATCAACACCCTGATTCAATCCCCTGGTAACAAGGGAGCCGATGGAAACCACAATTAGTATAGCTGAAACGATATACATGGGTTTCCGTGCCTTGATAAAATCAAAGTTTACATTTTTAAATGCATTCTCGGTTAATCTGGTAGAAAACCTGATTTCTTTATTTTTTGCCAGCATTCCTTCATAAATAAGCCTGGTGATAAAAATAGCAGAGAATAAGGAAGTGAGAATACCAATAACCAGGGTGGTGGCAAAACCTTTGATAGGTCCTGTTCCGAAATAGTAAAGAATAAATCCGGTAAGCAGGGTAGTTAAGTTTGCGTCGATAATGGCGGAGTATGCATTTTTATATCCGTCAGAGATGGCGAGTCTTACTCCTTTTCCGGCGGCCAGCTCTTCCCGTATTCGCTCATATATAAGCACATTGGCATCCACTGACATACCAATGGTAAGCACAATGCCGGCAATACCCGGTAATGTCAGCACCGCCTGGAGTGATGCCAGAACACCAATAAGAAAAAACATGTTGGATATGAGTGCCAGGTCGGCGACAGCACCTGTTCTTCGACCGTAATACATTACCATG
The DNA here is from genome assembly GCA_964454295.1 of uncultured Bacteroidaceae bacterium. Classification (GTDB taxonomy): domain Bacteria; phylum Bacteroidota; class Bacteroidia; order Bacteroidales; genus CAYVTV01. The sequence goes on along the minus strand of CAYVTV010000147.1, from coordinate 8,238 downwards.
TAAAGGAGTACAATGAGAAAGGAGATGATAAAAGACCGTAATCCCGACTGAATGGATGATTGTCCGAGGGAAGGGCCGATAACCTCACTTGATTCAACTCTCGCTCTCGCAGCCATTTTACCTGATTTCAGCACATTGGCCAGGTCATTTGCTTCCTGCTGGGTGAAATTACCTGAGATGGTTGATCCTCCCCCCTTTATCTCAGTTTTAACTACGGGAGCTGAGACAACGTATCCGTCGAGCATAATTGCTATGCAGCGGCCGATATTTTCGCGGGTCAGGTTTGCCCATCTTTTAGCTCCTTCAGCGTTCATTGACATGTATACTTCAGCTTCTCCTTTGAACTGGCCAAAAGCCATTCTTGCATCGGTTACAAATTTTCCGCTCAGCGCAGCACCTCTTTCCCTGCTGCCTTTTAATGCATGCAATTGTATATATGCTTCATTATTTTGCATGGGCTTATTATGCCAGTGAAATGCCAGGTCAGCCGGAAATAATGACCTAATCTGTGGCATGGAAAGGTAACGGTTAACTTTGGCAGTATCCTTAATGGCGGCAATACCGGCAACAGAGCCGGGGACTGCCTGCCTGTTCTGATCCAGGTAAGGTACCAATACTGCAAACAGCGGATTTTCACGCAACATCTGATCCTCCTGAAGATCAACTGCTGTAGTGTCCTCCTCAAATAATCTTATTTCGGCAGTATCTTCCCCGGCTTCAAAGATCGGGGAGGGTTGTTCAGTTAATGCCTCGGCACCCTCAGCGGTGCCTGTTTCACTGAATAATGGAGTGTCAAAGTCAAGCAGGTCTTTTAATAAACTGTTGGCCTGGTCAATATATGGTAAAACTTCAGCATTTTCATAGGTAGTCCAGAATTCCAGGTTGGCGGTACCTGTAAGTAATTTGGTGACTCTCTCAGGATCTTTAACTCCGGGTAATTCAACAAGAATTCTTCCCTGTCTTTCAAGTCGCTGGATATTAGGCTGAACTACTCCAAAACGGTCAATTCTGTTGCGTAAAACATTGAAGGAATTGGAGATGGCACTCTCTGCCTCTTCTTTCAGGTAGTCCACTACCTGAGTATTGGTGGTATTCAGATCTATCTGCCCCCTGGTTTCCGGTGTCATAAAAAACTGTGCAAGTTTTCCTCCGGGATTATTTGCTTCAAAAGCCTGTGCAAACAGATATACAAAATCTTCCTGTCTTCCTTTCCTCAGCTCCCGT
>CAYVTV010000147.1:0-7004 GCA_964454295.1 uncultured Bacteroidaceae bacterium | reverse complement strand
GTGCATCATTTATGGTTTTTACAAAAACCGGATCATTAAGGTAATGCGGGGCAACAAGGGTTCTGATGACATCTTCCACCGATATTTCAAGAATAACATTCATCCCTCCCTTTAAGTCCAGACCCAGGTTTATTTCTCTTTCCTTACATTCTTTATAGGTGTACTTCCTCAGCCATACAAAGTTAAAAACAACTTCACCCGAGATAGAATCAAGGTAACTTTGTTCTTTCTGAATATCTCCCTGCGCATATTTCCTGGCATCCCTCTCAATTTTCCCGGAAATAAATGTAAATGATAACTGGTATAAACAAACCAGGGCAAATACGATAGTAAATAAGCGAATAGCGCCTTTATTCTGCATTTTTTTCGATTTAATTATTTAATTCTGATTACTTTGAAAAATGACGCGCAAATATAATATATTTTTTTAAGAAAACATACCCGGAATATAATGCTGAATATTCAATATTTCAGGCTTTTTAACTGCTATTATCCGGTTTCAGGATCATGACCGATTTTCCGTAATCAATGACAGCATTCATTGAATGAAGGAAGTCGCTCCCCAGCAAGCCATGTATGGTTGTTCCTGTTACCTTGCTGTAGAGCTTGTTTATTTTATTCATATTGATCAGCACCAACGGAAATTGATGTATGACAAACTTCTCCAGTGCAAAACTCTCAGCAGTGGAACGGGAAGCCTCTATCTTATCTGCTGTGATCCCTGCAGAATGTATTTCTTCTGTCATTGCTTCAGGTTCAGGGAGATGATCTTTAAGATAATCACGATCGAATACCGACATTGAAGCTCCGGTGTCGATAACCAGGTTTACCGGAAGTTCATTTATTCTTCCTTTGGCGATAATATGGTAACTTGATTTGTCAAGGGCGATTAAGGATAGTTGTATTTTGTAATATCTGGCCATGGTTAACTCATAGTTGCTTTGTCCGGAAGATGTTATAATTATCGTATCAGTTCGTCAAATTCTTCGGACAGAGGTTTGCCGTTTATCCAGTCATATAATGTTAATGCCCTGATGTTGAAAAAGTATGTCCAGTAATTTCTGAGTGCGTTAAGATATCCGCGTGCAGCAATATCTTTCTCACTCTGGGCTACGTTAAGGTCCAGTACACTTATCCTTCCGATAAGAAACCTTTGTTTTGAGACCTCATACCTGATGGCGGCGATGGTGTCGGCTTTGGAAGCAATACGTAGCTGGTTGTCCTGTAAATTAAACTGCATTACTTTAAGCATCACTTCCTGCTGAAAGTCGATATCAGCCTGTTTGACATTTGTTTTAATTACTTCCTGTGCAGACTGGGCCATGCGGTATTTGCCCTTTCCCAGGCCCCAGTCCGCGATGGGAATTTGTATTCCAACCCTCACACGTTCCTGGTCCTGCGGGTCAATATAGGCACCCCGCAGGTCACCAGCCCTCTGGCTGAGACCGAAGCTTGCATAGAGTGAAGCATTTAATCCTTTTTCAGATTTAGACCTGGCGACATCACGCTCTGCTTCCAGCAATTGTCGCTGCATGGATAAAATATCAGGATTGTTTTTTTTTGCCTGGGCAAGAGCCATGACCGGATCAACTTCCATGTCCGGTATTTCGTGTGGTATGATGAGCTTTATATCTGTTTCCTGACTAAACCCCAGGAATGAATTCAGTTGATATTTTTTCATACGCAGGTCAATTTCTGCTTCATTTAAGGCGGCATCGGCATTTAAGAAGGTGAGTTCCATCTGCAGCAGTTCGTTCTCCGCAATAGTACCCAGGTTATAGCGGCCCTGAGCAATCCTGAAAAGGGTATCGGCATTGGAATAATTCAACCCTGAAATTTCGACATTTTTCTGTGCCAGGGCCAGTTCAAAGAAATTATTGATTGCACGTATGGATACCGTTTCCATTGCATTTAAATAATTTCTTTTGGATTCATCATAGCGCACCGGTTCTATCATTTTCTCCCATTTGTAGCTGTTATACCCGTTAATAGGTTGCCTGAAGCCTATATTGACAGGATTTGAAAGGTAAGACGTCTGGGCATTCCCTCCCAGGATATCTATCCTTTGTAGCTCTGAACTCATGAAGATATTTCCCCCGGTAAAACCAATGTTCTGGCTTAGTTCAACATTTGTAAGTGAATTAATAAGCTTTCGTTCAATGAACGCGTCACTTCCATCCTGCAGGGTAAGCCTTTCGATGGAACGGTTCAGATCCGGCAGGGTAGCATTCATAGTGAAGTTGGGTAAAAATGATGCCCTGTGGGTCCTGTATCGCCAATAGTCATTACGGAAACGGTGACGAGCGGCTATGGCCGCGGGAGACTGTTCCTGTGAAATGATGATGACATCACCAATGGTTAATTCAAGATATTCCTGGGAATATGCCTGAAAGGAAGAGGTGATAAATGCAATCAGTAAACCGGAAATTAATTTATTCATAACGTAATGATTCAATAGGATCTTTTTCTGAAGCTCTTTTTGCGGGGGAGTAACCGAATATAATACCTACTGATGCAGATACCAGGAATGCAACCAGTACGGAAAAGGGAGATACAATAGTAAGTATGCCTGAAAATTCCATTATAAGTCTTGAAGCAATGATCCCCAGCATTACACCTGCAATACCTCCTGATACACTTATCAGCACAGCTTCGGAAAGAAACTGAACAACAATGTCCATCTTTTTTGCCCCGATAGCGAGTCTTGTGCCTATTTCCCTTATCCTCTCCATAACGGAAGCGAACATGATATTCATAATGCCAATCCCCCCAACTATCAGTGAGATACTTGCAATAGCTCCAAGCACGATATTAAACACGTCCTTGGTTCGTTGTTCCTGTTTAAGCAATAATTCGGGGACGGTAATTTCAAAATCCTTAACATCCTGGTGTCGCCGCAGGATCAACCGGCCCAGAATTTCAGTTGCAGGTTCTATTTCTTCTGAACTGTTAACCTGGACAATGATCTTATCCAGCTGATGATAGTTCCCGTCGGTATTCTGACTTACATTGGTGCTGATGCTGAACATTGGGTAATGCCTGCTCCTGTAACCTGATGCCGAAACATTAATAATCCGTGAACTCACCAGTGCCCTGTTCTGAAACCGGAGAAGGGCGGTTTTGACAGGTACGTAAATATTATCATTCATCACATTTACTCCGGTCTGTTCAAACCTCGACAGTTCAATATTTGTACGCTCAAGGACACCGACAACCCGTAACCATACCTGGTCGAATTTAATAAATCGCCCCACCGGTGATCCCGTACTGAAAAATTTTCTGGCTATGTTGGCGCCGATCACACATACCGGCAAGCCTTCCTCTTCCTGCAAAGCAGTGAAAGCATCCCCTTCAGCAATGTTCATGTTGAAAATATCAAAATAGGCAGTGGAAACCCCGAGTAATTTTGCCGATTCCCTTCTTCCGCTTTGAACAACAAAAGAGCTTACGGCAATTTCAGGACTTATGGTTTTAACGGCAGGAAGAATTTCCCGTATAGCTTCAACATCATTAAGATGCAAACCGGGAGAAAATTTTCTTTTCTCACCATTTTGTGTTTCGGAGGAAGTCTCTTCCTGTGCCCCTCTTGTTTCCACGATGGGGGTTATCATAATATTATTAACACCTACCATCTTTATCTGCTCAAGGATTTCCTGCTGGGCACCCCTTCCGATGGCCAGCATGCTGATCACGGCAGCTACACCAAAAATTATCCCCAGGGCAGTGAGAAAACTCCGAAGCTTATTGGATAATATAGATTCAACGGCAATTACAATATCGTGTCCATATCTGCTTATCATCACGGTTGCCTGTTATTGTTGCTGACGTTGCATTCTTTCTCCACCGGTATTGTTCTGACTACCATGACCCTGTCTGCCCGGAGTAATTCTCATTGACTCCTCACCGGTCGCTTCCTGTTTTATGGAGTTCGTCTGTATCTTGTCAGTCTTTCTTTTCTTTAGTTCTGCAATATATTCCAACCCCTCAAAACGCCATAGTTCAGGTTGGGAAGGCAGGGAGAGATATAGCTCGTCACCGGCAGTTAAGCCTTTTTCCACAATAATGGAATTCTCATTGGCATCTCCCAGGACAACGATCTGCCGTACTCCGCTCTTGCGGTACACAAATGTAAGTGAATCATTGGCGTGAACGGTTTCAAGGGGGATGTACAACACATTTTTGAACTCCTTAGTGATAATCTGGTTGCTGGTGGTCATGGATGGCCTGAGGATCTCATCCTTTTCATTTACCCTGATGATCACTTCAAACACCTTGGCATCCGTGTTGGGCAGTTGTTCGCCAATATTTGCGACTTCCCTGACCACGCCGGTGTATTTTTTATCGGGGAAGGCATCCACACCTATTCTTACCTGCTGGCCGGCCCGGATTTTGCTGATGTCAATCTCATTGACAAATGTTCTGGAGTTTAGTACAGAAAGATCAGGAAGTTCGGCAACAACAAGATCCCACAGGTTTATTTCCGAACCGACAGTTCGTTTTGCCCCGCTTCTTTCCCTTCTGTATATCACCATGCCCGGAGCAGGAGCTCTTATCTCAAATTTCTGAAGTATAGCCTCTATTTCATCTTTTTTTCTTTTTGCTCTTTGAAGGTTAATGATCACATCAGTCATCGCTGCTCTTGCCTGCTCAACTTTCAGGTCGTAATTTGTCAAAGCCTGCTGGTAAGCTCTGTTCGCTTTGTCAAGGTTAAACTGGGCCTGCCTGATGGTAGCGGGAGGTTCATACTGTGATTGTTCGAGTGCAATTTCCATCTCATCGCGCTGAAACTTCAGATTCAGCAATTCGTTCCTTAACTGGCTTAACTGAATGGTGGTGTCAAGTTGTGTTTTGATAAAATCAGCCTCTCTCCTCAACTCAATTTCATCCATAAGGTTTTTAAGTTCAAGGTCTACCTCTGTCCTGTCAAGTGTTGCCACCCAGTCTCCCGAATCTACCAGCGTGCCTTCAGGAACAATGTTCAGCAGTTTTACGGATGAAACCCTCATGTCCCTGTTTCTCAGTTCTCCAGGTGCCCTTATCTCAATTGACCTTTGTGCACGCAATTCTCCGGTTACCGCTACCACAACTTCAAAATCCCCCTGTTCAACTTTCGAAAAGATACTCAGTGCCTTCTCACTGCTTGTTGAAGCAGAGTAGATGATCAATGCTATAATGAATAATGCAATGACAATAATGGGGATTAAGATTTTCCTGTTCATTTGAAACTAAAGTTTACTGATAATTGTCCTGACCTGATCAGCATAATATCCTGCAGTTTGTTCATCAGGTCCTTCGGCATACAACCGGATAATCGGCTCGGTGTTCGATTTCCTCAGGTGAACCCAGCCTTCTTCAAAATCTATTTTTATTCCGTCAGATTCATTCAGTGGTTTATCTGCAAAACGACTCCTGATAGTATTAAGTATGGTGTTGAAATCCATGTTTTCCTCCACCTGTATTTTATCCTTAATGATCAGGTATTTGGGGAAGCTGCGTTTCAATTCACTTGTTTTTATACCCTTTTCTGCAAGGGAGCTGAGAAACAGCGCTATTCCGACCAGTGCATCCCGTCCATAATGAAGCTCCGGGTAAATCACACCTCCGTTGCCTTCGCCTCCAATGATGCAGTTGTTTTCCTTCATTACCCTGACCACATTAACCTCGCCTACAGCAGACGCGAAATATTTCATTCCGTATTTTCCGGTAATATCCTTCAACGCTCTTGAAGAAGACAGGTTGGAAGCGGTATTGCCGGGTGTCTTTGACAGCACATAATCAGCAACAGCCACCAGGGTATATTCCTCACCGAAGAATGAACCATCTTCATTTACCAGGGCCAGCCTGTCAACATCGGGATCCACCACAATACCAAGGTCCAGATTCTTTTCCCGGGTAAGCCTGCTTATATCTGCCAGGTTTTCCGGTAATGGTTCGGGGTTATGAGAAAACTGCCCGTCGGGGGTGCAGTTAAGTTCTAAAACCTCTTTCACTCCCAACGCTTTTAATAAAAGGGGAACAGTTATCCCTCCAACAGAATTGACAGCATCTATGGAGATCCTGAAATTTCTCTGTTTTATGGCTTCCGTATTTACCAGCGGCAGATCCAGTATCATCTGTATATGCTCATGCTCAAAACCCGGATGCTCCCTGATATGACCAATCTCATTATAGCCTGCGTAAATGAAATTCCCTTTTTCTGCATATTCAACAATCTTTTTCCCTTCTGCATCCGAAATAAATTCCCCGTCGCTGTTAAGAAGCTTCAGCGCATTCCAGTTTGCGGGATTATGACTGGCGGTAATGATGATCCCGCCGTCAGATTTGAACCTGGTTACAGCAAGCTCAACAGAAGGAGTGGTTGCAAGCCCCAGGTTTATTACATCTGTTCCCATGCTGCAAAGAGTGGAAATAATGATCTTTTCCACCAGCGGTCCGGAAACCCTTGCATCTCTGCCTACTACCACACTGCTCTTTCCAGTATTGCCCTTTTCCTTTATCCATAAGGCATATGCCGAAGTGAATGCTACTATGTCAGGCGGAGTAAGCGATGCACCGGGAATACCTCCAATGGTTCCCCTGATACCGGAAATAGACTTGATAAGTGTCATGCGTAAATTTAGGATCTATTAACCTGTAAAGGTATTAAAAATTTGATGAATGAATGGGGGAGAATGTTGAACAAGTGGAAGGGAGGAAATATTTTAACCTTTTTTTAACAGGAAGGGGGGGCGAAGGGGATTACGGGATCAGGTGTGTGGAGAAATGTATATCTGTGCCTGTTGACCTGAGACGTGAGTAATTGAGTAATCGAGTAATTGAGTAATTGAGTAATTGAGTAATTGAGTAATCGAGTAATTGAGTAATTGAGTAATTGAGTAATTGAGTAGGGGCACTGTAGAGACGCACGGCTGTGCGTCTTTGCAAGAAAACCCTGGCGGGGTTTCAATAAAATAGCCAGGGGTGGCAACCCCTGGAAAAATGACGAAATGAAAATCCGCCGAACA
>CAYVTV010000146.1:1162-10742 GCA_964454295.1 uncultured Bacteroidaceae bacterium | reverse complement strand
TTGATTAACATTCCATGTCATTTCAACCATGGTTATTTTTCCGAATTTTCCCGATTTAATATACTCCTCGGCAGCATGATAGTTAGGGCCGCTTCTTCTCTGTGATCCGACCTGGAGAATCTTTCCTGTTTCTTTAACCGCTTGCAGTGCGAGCCTGTTATCCTCCATGGTTTCAGCAAATGGTTTCTCAACATACACATCACAACCTTCATTAACGGCCTCCACCGTATGAAGTGCATGCTGGAAATCAGCTGTGCTGATGATAACTGCATCAGGCTTTATTTTTTTATATAGCTCTTCCGTATTTTTTACAGTTTTTACTTTCAAACCGTATTTATCCTTGAAGAATGCTTCACCCTCATCTCTTCTTCTGTTCCAGATATCGCATACTGCAACGATTTCGAAATTCATTTCAGCAGCATATTTTTGAAAAGCAGGAATAAGAGAACTTCTTGCGCGGTCGGAGAAACCAACAATACCGACTTTAACCCGGTTATTAGCGCCTAAAATATTGCCATAACTATTGCTGGAAAAGCCCAATCCTGCAACAGCCATTCCGGCAGAGCCGATAGCTGCATTTTTAATAAACTGTCTTCTGTTGTTCATAATTTTAATTTTGGTTTATATTATTTTACACTACTGTCCTGTTTATGGATGTTGAGATTGATTTCGTTGAGTTAACGAAGGTTCTGCAACAAATGGTATTCTGATTATAATCTTCGTATCTTAATATTTCTGAATGAAACTTCATTGCCATGATCCTGAAGTAATATATGTCCGTCTTCAGCTTCTCCAAACCCTGGTTGGTTTTTGAATTTGCTCTTGGCAACTAGCTCACGGAACTCCTCACTGCCTCTTTCATATTCAAACAACTTAAATCCATTCAGCCAATGTTCAACATGCCTGTCTTTTGAAACTATCCGGATGGTATTCCATTGCCCTGTTCCGTTCACTCTCTTTTTTCCTGCCGGTATTAAATCATAAAGGGAACCAAGGGTTCTGCTGCCCGGAATTGCCCCTTTATTGGAATCCGGGTGAGCACTATCATCAAGTATCTGATATTCCGGTCCAATTGCAGAACCGACATGGCCTTCTTCCTGTTCAGTGACAAAATATTTAACTCCGCTGTTTGCTCCCGGTGTAAGTCTTACCTGAAGCTGTAATTCGAAATCTGAATACCGGTCTGTTGTAACAATATCTCCACCGTAACGGGATTCCCCGCCACCGGATGCTTCCACGGTAAGTATACCATTCTCAATTCTCCAGCCCTTTTCCGGAAATGAGTCATGATATGCCTTGCGCCATCCAGTGTTCGTTTCTCCGTCAAAAAGCAATTTCCAGCCATTGGCTATTTCATTCTCTGTAAGTTTGTTATTCAGGTATGATCTTTCAGGAGCAGTGGTCGCAGTAGAAAATTTTTCCGGACTTTCAGTAATTATCCTGATGTTTCTCCACATCACCTGTGTGCCGGCTCTTGAACTGTCGCGGATTGAGTGAACCTGGAGTGCAATAAAACCTTCAGCAGTTTCTTCGTCAAAAAGGTTAGTAACAGGGATATCATTCACCCATGTTTTAATATGGTTACCAATAGCTTCCACCCTGAACTTATTCCAATCATTATTTTTAAACGCATTTCTTGCTTCCTCCTGTTCCGGTTCGGTGAGTGCATATAGCCATCCTCTTCTTGCCTCATCATATATCCCCCCTGTCCATGCACGGGCCGACGGATCAATTTCCACCTGGTAACCGTGCACTCTGCCATTGTTATATTCAGGATAACTAAGGCTCCGTATCTGTACACCGCTATTGAGAACGGGATCTACTTTAAATTCGAGTTCCATAATGAAGTCACCATAATCCTTGTCGGTACATAAAAAACTGTTACCCGTGTTCATTACAGAGGTGCCGATTATCACCCCATCTGCAATTTCGTAAACAGCTTCACCGCCTTTTTGAACCCATCCGGTAAAATCCCTGCCGTTAAACAGTTCCTGCCAGTTGGGCTGTCCTTTTTTTCCCGTGTCCGCACACGATATTAATAACAAAAATAAGAGCAAACTCAGGAGCATTTTATAATTTTTCATATGTATAAAATTTAATTTTCAATGGTCATATAGCTTGTCCCGCCTAAGCGGGAGAACCTCCATAATATTGTTCATGCGTATTTGCGTTGGCCGCAATCATGGAGGTTTCATGATTGCATTAATTTATAGTATATTTAAGTAACAGGGTAGATAAATTGATTAATATCTTTACAAAGATATAAAAAAATCTGATGAGGAGTTAATCTGTCAATTTTGCAATAATATGTTTTTAGCCTTGCTGGCAATATACTAAAGTTTCGCATTTGCTCAATATGTCCTGCAATGAAAAGTATAGCTAAACAAGTGCGAAACTTTAATAATATAAATTACATAGGCTGCAACGCGATCCACGATTTCATCAGGTAGCTACAATCGCACCTGTTGGTTGCATCAGGCATTAGCACAAGGCCTCCGGCCGGGATGATATTGATCCAGCAACCCGGGCGGATCCCGCCATAATTCTGCACCCCTGCAGCATTATCATCAAACAGATAATATCCGAGAGTTGCAGACCTGAAAAAAAGCATATTTTTCGAACCTGAGATAATCCCACAGCCATACGATCGTTCAAAGTTATTATCAATAATCTTCCCTGTAAACAAATCAAAGGTTTCAGGTTCAATAAAAATGATACTATCGTTTACCAGAGGCCTTGAACGGCTTGAACTGGAATAATCAGGAGGAAGATTTTTTCTTGTTTCGGCTTCCCAAATCTTTTTTCCTGTTGTTGCATCAAGAACAGCAATTTTCCCACCGGTTTCTGAAGGAAGCCTGTATCTTGTATCGCTGTATGACATCAGGAGTTTATTATACTTCTCACTTAAAATAAGAAGTGTTCCCCAGATATTATCTGTATTTCTCATTAACACCTTTCCGGTTTTCGCATCCAATGCTGTCAAAATACCGGGAGGGTGAATAGCGGATTCCCCTCTTCTGCTGTATATATAGTCGATTTCAGCAATGGGTCTGTCGATAAAATATACCTTATCATTCCCGATAGCAATTGAATTATGGCGGATGGAATGTTTAGCCTTATACTCCCACAGCATTTCACCGGAAGAGACATCTATTGCAAAAATCGAATTCGACTCGCTGAACTGGTTATTCATATCACTTTCCTTCCAACCCCATTTAACGATATGTTCTTCATTTGCTACTGTTCCGAAGAGAATTCCGTTTTTTACGGCAATATAACCCCAGTATCCATGTGGGGCGTCCCAATGATCACGTGGGGCGGTAAAAACTTTTATTTCCGATCCTGTTTTAGCATCCAGCACATAGCAATTTTTTGCTGCTCTGTTATAGGAAGACAAGCCTCTTCTGACGTAAAGCCTGTCATCTTCTATACACCAGTTACCATGGGTAATAGCAGTCCCGCTGATATGTTCCTGATCGTATGCCAGCATCAGATCCTCAATATAATATTCCCATAACAGATGACCGTTGTAGGCATCCACTGCCCTGATGCTGTTATTACCTTCAACAAATAATCGTCCGTCTTTAAATAAAGGCGCCACTCCCCTGCCATGCCGGGAGGGCATGTCAAAATCGGAATCCCTGAACCATAAAACCTCTAATTTCCCATCCACAATCTCATCTTCTGATATCGTTGTATTTGCAGGATCGTGATACTGATGTGTCCACTGTCCTGCTCCCTGAAGTTCACCCCTGATGTCTATCTTCATTTCTCCTTTTTTCCCTGTAATAACAACACCACCATATGGTCTTTGGCAACGCTGTATATTTAATGCTAAATTATCAGGGCTTCCGGAGGTCAGTGATTGTTGAGAAACAATCAGATTGGCAAAATAATCAGGCAGGGGGATAGTATTAATATCTCCATGGTAAATAACCACCCTGCTGCCATAAATCCCCGCATCACTGAATATCTTTCTGGCTGATTCCACCTTGTTCTTATCCTTTTCCAGTCCGATAACCGTCAGATTTGTTTTTTTTATAAGTTCATATATCAAGCTACCGTCGCCGCATTCCAGGTCAAGGCAATAACCGTTTTTCAGACCGCTCATTGAAATAATCTCTTCAGCAGCAGAAACAAAAGTTTCATCCGGCACATGAGTAAAACTCTGCATATCATTAAAATAAATTACCGGAGAAGCAGTAACACCCTCATCGAAACAATAAAGAGTACCCTTATTGGTGCTGACAAACAAAGATCCGTGTGCTGCAGCAAGTCCATATGGTATTCCGTTAACTTTAAACGATGAGATGAGTTTACCATCCTCTCTGTTTATTATGAGGATTTTCTCCGTCGCAGTCCCTGCAATCAACCTGTTACCGCTTACAATTAATGTTTTTACATAATCATTTATAATATCAGTTTTCCAAACCGGATCAGTCAGGCTGGTTACTTGTACCAATTCACCTTTTCTATCCTGTATTTCATTGCTTACTACCAGGTTTTCTGTTTGATACGCCTCCACCTGATGTGTTTCATTATTAACACAATACAAAAAATCAGGTGCAATTGCGATAGCCTCGGAGTTTATCTCACCGGAAATTATTGATCCGTCATTAGTATTAAAAACAGCACATTTAGTTCCCCTGATCTCATCCATATCTCTTGAGTTTCCTCCAGGAACAAAAAGAAACGGATCAGTTGACATAATTTCAGAACCTCCGTAATTTCTGTATAACTGGAGATGGAAATACTCTAATTCTCCGGATTTTAAATTTAAAGCTGCAGGTACAGCTCTGCCTGTCGGAACGAATAATTTATCTCCTCCTATGCTCAGGTATCCCTGAGCTGATATTCCGCTTTCAGCAACTGCGCCACCATGTGGTTGAGGCATTTCCAATTCACCGCTGGAGTTATTTACCCACAGTACTTCACCATTATCGGGGTCAATGGCATATATATAAATCTTTTCCGATGGCCATATTCCCGCACCAAAGTACAATATTCCGTCTTTTATTACAGGACCGCCTCTTGCAGGCCACCGGGAAATCATCCTGTCATTCCCGATAATCATATCCTGTTGTTCACTACCGGAGCTCTTCCATAATAATTTGCCATTTCTTGCAGACAGGCAATACAGATAGCCATCATCACTGACTGCATAAACTTTGTTTTTATAGATAAGCGGTGCAAACCTCACAGGTCCGTCTGTAAAAAATGACCATACGATTTTTCCTGTTTTCCTGTTAAGGGCATAAATTTTACAATCATTTGAACTGCCTATAAATACCGTATTACCTGAAATAACAGGCTGGTATGCATAGTCAAATGTCATACGGGTATGTATTCCTGTCCATGACAGATCTGGTGGAGAGAAATGACATATCCAGCTTGGACTCAAACGATCAGACAGTATAAGGGGTGTATAACCTGTTCTTCCTTCGTCATTCCGATATTGCGGCCAATCGTCGGTGTCAGATTTGTGTGACATACAAGATGAAATGAGAAAGGAAGCTGCGATAATAATGAGAGTTTTAATAAAGTTCTTCATGCTAAAATAATTTTAGTATAATGTCAAATAAATAATTTTAACCACTCAGGACTCGAAGTACGCGCTAAGGACACAAAGTATAAATTCTTTACTGACAGCACCTTGCCTGCCTTGTGTCATCCTTTCCCCACCACTTCCTTCAACCATTGCCTGAATTCATCTCCAAAGTCATCTCTTTTTAGCCCATACAACACATTTGTTTTGAGAAAATCCAGCTTGTTACCGATATCATGCCGGATCCCGTCAAACTGTAAACCGAACATATCAGAATTTTTGACCATCATCTGCATGGCATCTGTGAGCTGAATTTCATTGTTTTTTCCAGGTTTAACTTTTGCCAGGTATTCAAAGATATCAGGCGTAAAAATATATCTGGAAGCTATCGCGAGATTTGATGGAGCCTGATTTATATCCGGTTTTTCAACAAAAGAGTTAACCTGGAAGATTTTATTGGCAATTTCTTTTCCATCAATGACACCGTATTTTGACACATCGGCCGGATCAACTTCTTCCAGCGCTACCACCGGTCCCCCGTACCTGTTATAAATATCGATAAGCTGCCGCGTAACCGGAACTCCGGAAAAAGGTTCCATAATAGTATCACCGAGAAGTATGGCAAAAGCCTCGTTGTTTGTATGATTTTTTGCATACCTGATTGCATCACCCAGTCCGTTTGATTCTTTCTGCCAGACAAATGTTATATCGGCAATTTCAGTAATTCCCTTTATAATGCTGAGTTCATGACACTTGTCTTTACCGGACAACAGCATTTCCAGTTCCACATTCCTGTCAAAATGTTCTTCAATGGCTCTTTTCCCTTTACCGATGATCATAAGGATATCTGTAATCCCTGATGCAACAGCTTCTTCCACGACATATTGAATAGTGGGTTTATCAACAACAGGAAGCATTTCCTTAGGCTGTGATTTGGTGGCAGGCAGAAATCTCGTTCCAAATCCTGCAGCCGGTATAACTGCTTTTTTTATCATTTTGTAAATTGTTAATCTTTATCACAAACAATATTTGGTTTGAAGATTTTCACCCCTAGAGGAATAAAAGCCTTTTCCAGTTCCATAAACATGCTTTCATCTGAATATGTTCCGATGATGGCTCCCCCCGAACCTGTAAATTTCGCACTCGCCCCTGTTGACCTTGCTGTTTCCACCATAAGTATATTTTTATCGCTTATATTCATAACTTCCCTCCGAAGATCAAAGTTCCTGTTCAATACAGACCCGATATTATATTTATTACCTGAAATCAGCAGGTCTCTAATCTGGTCGGTCAGCAAACTCCACTCAGCGATTGCGTTCAGGACATGCCTGTCCCCGAAATTATAACGTTCGCGGAAGTTATTATGTACTGTTTCGGAGCCTTCAGAAAGATCAGCATCATAAGCAATATATAAGGGAGGCAACAATTTTGCACTAAGTTTTTCATATCTGCCATAACCCTGCTCTTTCATCAGAGATTCGTTAAAATCCATATATACCGGGCAGCCGTATGCTTGTACCACTCTGTCCTGAAGGCCGGCTGCTATTTTAAGTTCCTCTGTCTCAACCGATAACACCAGGTTGGCTAATTCCGGTTCAGCGATAGTAACATTAAAAAATTTCATTAAGGCTTTCATACATGCTGTAATTATTGCACTGGACCCGGCAAGCCCAAGTCTGAAAGGAATATCAGACTTATACCTGATGGTGAAATTTTTTTCCTTAAAACAAAAATTATTGTCTATACAATACTCATAGAATCTTTTCACTGCAGCCTTCAATAACCTGATTCCCCCATAATAACCATAAAGTCTGACATCATCGGCCAGCGCTTTCATACCCGGGAAAACATTTGTATCATATTGTGCAGGTATTATCTCAAGTTCAGGAGACTCGAACAAGGTAACCTCAGCTTTAAAGTTGTCGAAGACAAAGGCAATGGTCTTACCGAAATATCCGTCGGAAGGGTTACCGATAAGGGCGGCACGGGGATATGAATGAGTTTTTATTATCATAACTTCTTCATTTATTTCTAAAAATCCTAAAGTTAATCAATCCCAGCTTCTGAAAAAAATAGGCAAAGGAAGTGGCCACAACACCAAGTCCGTATTTAACACTTCTTCTCAGGTTAATAGAAGAAGCCTCTTCAAAATATTTTGTCGGACAGGTTATTTCAGCAATCTCAAATCCGGCATAAAATATCTGTGCAATCATCTGGTTGTCAAACAGAAAATCATCCGAGTTTGCATTATAATCAACAGATCTCAGAACATCAGCTGAGAAAGCCCGGTAACCGGTATGATATTCAGAAAGCTTTTTATTCATCATAATATTCTGAAAAAGAGTAAGAAGCCTGTTTGCAATATATTTATACAATGGCATCCCTCCCTTAAGAGCTCCTTTACCCAGGATCCTCGAACCCAGTACAACTTCATATACTCCGTTGGCAATGAGATAACACATGGAATGAATCAGTTTCGGAGTATATTGATAATCGGGATGAAGCATAACAACAATATCGGAATTTAATTCAAGTGCCTTATTATAGCATGACTTTTGATTTCCTCCGTACCCTTTATTTTCGGCATGAGGGACAATATGGTTAATCCCCAGTTTTGCTGCAACTTCCAGTGTATCATCCTTACTGTTATCGTCAACAAGTATGACCTCATCCACAATATCAAAGGGAATCTCGTTGTAGGTTTGTCCGAGGGTTTTCTCAGCATTGTATGCCGGCAGGACTATGGTTATTTTATTGTTGCCAATCATTATGATTATTTCCTTCTCCTTGCAAATACAAAACCATTTTTTTCATATAATATTTCCAGTAAGGGATATTCTTTCAAATAATTCTCTTTCCTGTTGATCTTAAAAACAAAATATGCATCCAGGTCTATATCTCCTTCCAGAAGAAAATGTGAGTCGGCTGCCGTCAATCCGCATTCCGGATCAACTTTGCCATAATACAGATGTGCGTAACTTTTATACCCCAGTGTTGTGATATACGCTTTTTCCGAAGATACTGATTTAAAGAATTCAACAGCTGCACGTTGTGTGTACCCTTCAATCCTTGGGGTGACCAGTGTAATGGTAAGATAAATGAAGACTGAACATGAGATGAAAAGAATTCTCATGCCCCAGTTCCGGTTACGGTTAATTAAACGCAGACTGGTTATGACAGCAATGATAAAGCCAATTCCAACCAATGAAATGAACCAGGGCCAGGAGACATCAGCCTGAAGATTGGCTGCGGCAAACGGGTCGTTGCGCCCTATGATCTCAATAATTTTGTCAATATATAAATCAATAAAAGGTAATATGGCTACCAGCAGTCCAAAGAACACTCCTGCTATCCCTGTGAAATATTTCAGCAAGAGGGGTATCCTGATCTCCGAGTTTTCATATTTTCTGAAAGTAAGTGCAGTAAAATAGGTTATCGGGAAATAGCAAAGTGAGCTGTAATGAACAATTTTTGTGTTTACAATGGAAAAAAGAATAAGTACTACCCAGAAAAGGATCATCATAAAGAGAAAAAACTCCTTTCTTAGCCCGGGTCCGTCAAAATGATCCTTAAATGAAAGCAATGCCATAAAGGATGCAGGGAACACTCCCACGAGAAGGACAAAGAAGTGATAGAGGAAGAATCCTCCATGGCCGGCATCCTCTGTGGTAAGAAGACGGATCTGGTACAGTATAAATTCCCTGATAAGCTGGTAGTTGCCTTTAATTATTTGAAGCAGGTACCATGACCCTCCGATGAAAAATACAACTAAAAAAAAGACCATTACATCGCGGAAAGAAGCTCTTATTTTAAATCTTCTGAATACCAGGTAAACTCCGAATGAGATCAGGAATATCAATATAGCGGCAGGTCCCTTGGTCAGAATTGCCATGCCAATAGACAGGGCTGATATAATCAGATGATAATCTGCTTTATCTTCAGCTTTCTGATAGTACACAAAATGAATAATACCAAGGAAAATAAAGAGGTTAAACCAGGGGTCAATTATTCCTGATTTAAAATAAAAGAAGGGTA
>CAYVTV010000146.1:0-1152 GCA_964454295.1 uncultured Bacteroidaceae bacterium | reverse complement strand
CCGAATTTACTATCATAAAGTTTTCTGCCCGTGTTGAACAAAACCCATAAACTGAGAATGCCACAGATCACATTGGGGAATCTGGCAGCAAATTCATTGATCCCGAAGATTTTCATAGACAACACCTGCAGCCAGATAAACAATGGAGGTTTTTCCCAGAAGGGCTGGAAATTTATCTGTACGGTCAGATAATCTCCGGAAGCAATCATTTCCCTTGCTGATTCGGCAAAATTTATTTCATCCCAGTCGAATAAATGTACTTGTCCCAAAAAGGGAAGAAAAAACAAAAGACCGTATAAAACCACAAATCCAAAGACTATTAATTGAGATGAATTTTGCTTCATTTATAATTTTTGTTTTGGTTCATCATAAAAATACGTACCTGTTAAGTACTTGTTTGTTCCACGGGCCCCCATGGGGCTGTCTCATAAATGTTTTTATTTCTTCATTTTTTATCCTTATCAATAAGCTTATAAACAGGAACATTCAGCCATTCTTTATCTATATAACAAAAATACCAGTGCGAAATCATTGCGCATAAAACCCCGATGAAAGATCCAAAAACAGCATCCACCAGGAAGTGCTGTGAAAGATACACACGGGAAAATGCGGCTCCGGTTGCAAAAATAAACAATAATGCTTTCAAAAACCGGTTTTCACAAAGAAATGCGAGTCCGAATAACAGTGCAAAAGCGGTTGCAGAATGGCCGGAAGGAAAACTGTTGGATAAATAATATTTTATATCAGGTACAAGATGAAGATCAAAGCCCGATCCCTCAAAGAATTTAACCGGACGCGGAATACCTTCAAAAATCAAACGTTTTAACAATTGAACGATAAGGGATGACAATATGAAGGAAGATAGTAATGTCAATCCGTATCGTATCTTTTTGAAGAAAAGCAAGACGGAAATACCGAGCATTACCACTCCGTCGCCCATGTATGTCCAGGTTTTCATTAACAGGTCGAAAAAAGATGTATGAAACCGGTTGATGAAAATATGAGTTTCTGTTCTTCCGTAAATAGCTGAAACCAGAACACCTAAGATAAAAAGAAAAGCAAATGTGATCAGTAACCCGGCATTGGAAATGATTAGTTTTCTCATGGAATCAGATAATTCAGTGATCAAAGATAAAAATATTGCGGAAATAA